>JAICUS010000068.1 GCA_025935735.1 Solirubrobacteraceae bacterium
CCCGACCGGGTGGTCGCGCCGATCAGCGTGAACGGCGGCAGGTCGAGCGTGACCACCTTCGCCCCCGGCCCCACCCCGAGCGTCACCGGCAGCTGGCCGTCCTCCATCGCCGGGTAGAACGTCTCCTCCACCGCGCGCGGGAGCCGGTGGATCTCGTCCACGAAGAAGACGCTGCGCGGCTCCAGGTCGGTCAGATAGGACGCGATGTCGCCCTTGCGCTCCAGCGCCGGGCCGGCGGTGGCCTTGAACGGCACCTCGAGCTCCTCGGCCACGATCCGGGCCAGCGACGTCTTGCCCAGCCCCGGCGGGCCGGCGAGCAGCACGTGGTCCATGGCGTCGCCGCGCTCGGACGCCGCCCGGATGGACAGCGCCAGCTGCGCCTTCACCGCGTCCTGGCCGACGAACTCGTCCAGCCGCCGCGGCCGCAGGCGCGCCTCCTGGTCCTCGGGGCGCTCCTCGGGGTCGGGCAGGCGCTCGTACTCGACGCCCGGCGTGCGGATCATCGCCGGGCCACCTTCAGCGCGTGGGCGATCAGCGCCTCGGGCGTGTCACCCGGCGCGCCGTCGAGCAGCGCCTCGGCCTCCGGCGGGGAGAACCCGAGCCCGAGCAGCCCGTCGCGGGCCAGCGCGCGCGGGTCGTCGCCGCGGGTGATGACGATCGGGTCCTCGCCGGGCGCGGCGCCCACCTTCTCGCGCAGCTCGACCACGATGCGCTCGGCCGTGCGCTTGCCGATGCCCGGCACGGCCTGCAGCCGGGCGACGTCGCCGCCGGCCACGGCGCTCAGCAGCTCGCGCGGCGGCCCGCCGGACAGCACGGCGAGCGCCATCTTCGGCCCGACGCCCTGGACGCCGATGAGCAGCAGGAACAGGTCGCGCTCCTGCTCTGACGCGAAGCCGTAGAGCAGCAGCGCGTCGTCGCGCACGATCAGGTGGCTGTGCAGGGTCACCGGCTCGCCGACACGCGGGACGTGGCGCAGCGTCTCGGCGGAGACGGCCAGGCGGTAGCCGACGCCGCCGCAGGACACGACCACGTGGTCGCCCCTCCGCACGGCGACCTCGCCGGCGACGAGCGCGATCACCCGGCGGCCCTCAGCGCGGCGGCCATCGGGGCGCCGTTGGCGTGGCAGATCGCCACCGCGAGCGCGTCGGCGGCGTGGTCGGGCTTCGGCAGCTCGGGCAGCGCCAGCAGCGTCTGCACCATCCGCTGGACCTGGTCCTTGGCGGCCCGGCCGGAGCCGCAGACGGCGTTCTTGACCTGCTGGGGCGTGTAGGACGCGCAGCGGATGGCCCGCTGGCCGGCGGCCAGGATGACCACGCCGCGGGCCTGGCCCACCGCGAACGCACTGTGGGCGTTGGCGCCGAAGTAGAGGTCCTCGACGGCGACCGCGTCGGGCCGGTAGCCGTCCATCAGCTCGCCGACGCGGCGGTGGATCTCGGCCAGCCGGGCGCCGGCGTCCAGGCCGGCCGGGGTCTCCACGACGCCCCCGTCCAGCGCGAAGAGCCGCCCGCGGTCGTGCGCCACGATGCCGTAGCCGGTGTTGGCCACGCCGGGGTCGATGCCGAGGACGATCACGTGCACCCCGGGGATTCTGCGCGGCGCCCCGGACGCCTTCCCGCCTCAGGTGCCGGGGAGCGAGGAGCCGGCGAAGCCGAAGAACCAGACGCCGAAGATGACGATCGCCAGGCCGACCGACACGATCATCACCGTGTCGAGGACGCCGCCGCGGCGGTTCGAGGTCCGCTCGGCGCGCATCGACTTCAGCCAGCTCGCCCGGCGCGGCCCGTCGTCGCCGCGGCGGGTCAGGCGGCTGTGCGCGCGGTCCAGGTAGCCCAGGAGCTTGCCGACGATCGCCATGCCGATCGGCAGCCCGATGAACACCAGCAGGTACGGGCCGACGCTCGGGTTGGCCGAGTCGGCGAGCTTGGAGGCCGCGTAGATCAGCCCGAGCGGGACGCCGAGCCACATGACGACCGAGCCGACCGCCATCAGGAGCACGAGGAGGATCGCCGGCACAGACCAGGGCGAGCGGATCATCACGTTCGACCATGTTCCCGCTTCTCGCTGCCACAATCGCCACGTGTACCGTGAGATCGCTCCGCCCCCGGACCTGGCCGCCCACGTGGCCTGCCTGTGGACGAGCGAGGCGGTCGGTGGGCGGGTGCTGCCCGACGGCTGCGTGGACCTCGTGTGGAGCGGCTCCCGCCTGGTCGTGGCCGGGCCGGCGACGGGGCCGGTGCAGGCCGGCATCCCGGTCGGCACGCCGGTGTTCGGCGTGCGCTTCCGGCTGGGCGCGGCCGGCGCGGGGCTCGGGCTGCCCGCAGGCGAGCTGGCCGACCTGACCGTGCCGGCGGCGGACGTGTGGGACGCCGCGGTCGAGGAGCGCGTGGCCGCCGGCGGCCTGCCCGCGCTCGTGCAGGCCGTGCGGCTGCGGCTGCGCGCCGCCGAGCGCGTCGACCCGCTGACCCGCGCGGCCGCGGTCGGCCTGGCCCGGCCGGACGCCCGGGTGGCCGAGCTCGGCGACCGCCTCGGGATCTCGGAGCGCCAGCTGCGCCGCCGGTTCGCCGACGCGGTCGGCTACGGCCCGAAGACCCTCGCCCGCATCCTGCGCTTCCAGCGCTTCCTCGGGCTCGCCGCCGACGCGCCGGACCCCGACCTGGCCGGTCTCGCCTTCGCCGCCGGCTACGCCGACCAGGCGCACCTCACCCGCGAGTGCGTCCGTCTCGCCGGCCGCACGCCCGCGGCCCTCCTGGCCGGCCGCGTGCGCCCAGCCGGCGAGCGCCTCAACCTGAAGGGGTCAGACCCCTTTAGCTTGCGCGCCGGTTAAAAGGGGTCTGACCCCGGGGTGGGTTTTGGGGCTCGGGGGGCGCTGCGGGCGTTCTCCGGGCCGGCGGGGCCAACCGGGCAGATGTCCGTTTCCTTCAAGCCACGGCGCAGGCGGCGCCGTACGGTCCCGGGCATGAGCGAGACGATGCAACGGGCGGAGCACTACATCTGGTCGAGCGCGCGGGTACTGGAGCAGCGGCGCTTCGAGCTGCTGTTCACGGGCGGGCCGGCGCAGCCGGTGCGCGACGCCGTCTTCAGCCACCGGACGGCCGACGGGGGCTTCGGCTACGCGCTCGAGGCCGACGGGCGCGGGCCGACGAGCCAGCCGCCGCACATCTACACCGCGCTGCAGATCCTCGAGGAGGCCGGCGGCGTGGAGCCCGAGCTGGCCCGCGAGATCTGCGACCACCTCGAGGGCATCTCGGCGCCGGACGGCGGCGTGCCGCTCTCGCTGCCCAGCCTCGCGCCGTACCCCCACGCGCCGTGGTGGAAGCAGGGCCCGGAGGGCTCGCTGGTCTCCACCGCCCGCTGCCTCGCGCCGCTGCTGCGCACGGGGATCGACCACCCGTGGATCGACGCCGCCACGGGATTCTGCTGGGCGGCCGTCGACGCGATCGGGCAGACGAACCCCTACGAGGCCGAGGCGGCGATCGTCTTCCTCGACGCCGCCCCGGACCGCGAGCGCGCCGAGGCGGCCGCCGAGCGGATCGGCCGCCTCGTGCACGAGCAGGGCCTCGTGGGCGGCGAGTTCGGCGGCCAGCCGGGCGAGGTCCACTCCGCGACCGACCTCGCGCCGCGGCCCGACACGCTCTCGCGCCGCTGGTTCGGCGACGACGAGATGAGCCAGGCGCTCGACCGGCTCGCGGCCGCGCAGCAGGACGACGGCAGCTGGCCGGTCCTGTGGATCAACGGCCCGACCCCCGCCGTCGCCGGCGAGTGGGCCGAGGTGACGCTCAACGCGCTGCTGACGCTGCGCGCATACGGCCGGCTCTGAGGGGCCGGCGAACTGCTTGCTGGGTAGGGAGGCGGTTCCTTCGGGGCGCCGTGATGAGCGCGAACGCGCCGCCGGGCGCGCACCTTCCCCCTACCCCAGCTGCCGTTCGCCGGCCCCGGCACGGCCTCTGGGACCGCGCTCAGCCCGCGACCCGCTCCAGGATCTCGGCGTCGACGTCGAAGTTCGCGTGCACCGTGTCGGTGTCGTCGAGCTCCTCGAGCGTGTCGATGAGCTTCATCAGCTTGGTCGCGCCGTCCTCGTCGAGCGGGACGAGGGTCTTCGGGCGCTGCATGACCTGGGCCTCTGACACCTCGATGCCGGCCTTGACGAGCGCCGCGCGCACGGTGGCCAGGTCGGCGGGCTCGCAGATGACCTCGTAGACGTCCTCGTCGAGCACGATGTCCTCGGCGCCGGCGTCCACGGCGGGCATGAGGTCGTCCTCGGAGAAGCGCTCGCCGTCGACGACGGCCACGCCCTTCTTGTCGAACAGGTAGGCCACCGAGCCCGGCTCGCCGAGGTTGCCGCCGTGCTTGTTGAACGCGTGGCGGATCTCCGAGCCGGTGCGGTTGCGATTGTCGGTCAGCGCCTCGACGAGGATGGCCACGCCGCCGGGGCCGTAGCCCTCGTACATCACGGCCTCCAGCGCGTCGGCGTCCGCGCCCTCGCCGGTGCCCTTGGCGATCGCGCGCTCGATGTTGTCCTTGGGCATCGAGGCGTCCTTGGCCTTCTGCACGGCCAGAGACAGCGCGGGATTGCCCTCGATGTCGCCCCCGCCCTCCTTCGCGGCGACGGTGATCGCCCGCGCGAGCTTGGTGAAGAGCTTGCCGCGGCGGGCGTCGACGATCGCCTTCTTGTGCTTGATCCCCGCCCACTTCGAATGACCGGCCATGGGCTGCGATTCTATCCTCGCGCGCCATGCGCCCCGGAGAGCGCGCCGCCCGCGCCGCGGCCTACGAGCGAGCACGCCCGGAGATCCTCGCCCACGTCCCGCGCGGCGCGGCCCGCGTGCTCGACCTGGGCTGCGCGAGCGGCACCACCGGCGCCGCGCTCAAGCAGCGCCAGGACGTCGAGGTGGTCGGCGTCGAGCGCGAGCCGGCCTACGCGCGCGAGGCCGAGGGCCGGCTGGACCGCGTCGTCACGGCCGACGTCGAGGCGCTCGACCCGGCGCAGCTGGGCCGCTTCGACGCGCTGATCGCCGCCGACGTGCTCGAGCACCTGGTCGACCCGTGGACCGCGCTGCGGCGCTACGCCGAGCTGCTGCACCCCGGCGGCACCGCCGTCGTCTCGCTGCCCAACGTCGGCCACTGGAGCACGTACGCGTACCTGCTGCGCGGCACCTGGCCGCGCAAGCCGGAGGGCATCTTCGACGCCACCCACCTGCGCTGGTTCACGCTCAACGACGCCCGCGACCTCCTCGCCCAGGCCGGCCTGGAGCCGCACACCGTCGTCCGCCGCGGCTGGATCGCCTGGCGCGGCTCGCGCGCCGACGTGCTCGCCCCGCCGCTGCTGAAGGTCCCCGGGATCCGCACGCTGGTCACCTTCCAGCACGTGATCGCGTCTATCTATGCTCCGCGCGCATGCCGGTGACCGATCTCGCCCGGATCTTCAAGGCCTACGACGTGCGCGGCATCTACGGGCGCGACATCGACGGCGACACGGCGGAGGCGATCGGCCGCGGCCTCGTCCGCGCGCTCGCCGAGCTGTCCGGGAAGCCGACGCAGGACCTGCGGGTCGGCCTCGGACGCGACATGCGCCTCACCGCGCCCGAGCTGGCCGCCCGCTACCGCGACGGGCTGACCGCCGAAGGCGCGGACGTGGTCGACGCCGGGATGGTCGGCACCGAGATGCTCTATTGGCTCGTCGGCTCGCGCGACCTCGACGGCGGCCTGATGTGCACGGCCTCGCACAACCCCAAGGCCTACACGGGCGCGAAGATGGTCGAGCGCGGGAGCGTGGCGCTGTCCGGCGACCGCGGGCTGGCCGAGGTCAGACGGCACATCGAGGACGGCCTCGGCGACGCCCCCGGCGGCGGCACCTACGAGGAGGTCGACATCTACGCCGCCTTCCAGGCCCGCGCGCTGGAGACGATCGACCGGGACGCCGTCAAGCCGCTGAAGGTCGTGGTGGACGGCGGCAACGGCATGGCCGGCCCGATGGTCGGCCCGATCCTGGAGCGGCTCCCGCTGGAGCTCGTGACCACCTACTGGGAGCCCGACGGGGAGTTCCCCGACCACGAGCCCAACCCGCTGCTGCCCGAGAACCGCGAGTTCGTCGTCCGCAAGGTGCGCGAGACCGGAGCGGACCTGGGCATCGCCTGGGACGGCGACGCCGACCGCTGCTTCTTCATCGACGGCGACGGCGAGTTCGTGGCCGGCGACTTCCTCACCGCGCTGCTGGCCGAGTCGGTCCTACGCAAGGTCCCCGGCGCCGACATCCTCTACGACGTCCGCGCCTCCCGCGCGGTCCCGGACACGGTGACCCGGCTCGGCGGCCGCGCGCTGGTCAACCGCGTCGGCCACGCGTTCTTCAAGACCCGCATGCGCGACGAGGGCGGCGAGTTCGGCGGCGAGGTGTCCGGCCACTACTACTTCAAGGCCTTCTACAACGCCGACTCGGGCACGATCCCGGCGCTGCTCATCCTCGAGCTGCTGTCCAAGCAGGGCAGGACCCTGACCGAGCTGCTCGCGCCCCTGCGCGCGCGGTACTTCATCTCCGGCGAGATCAACTCCACGGTCGACGACCAGCGGGCGAAGATGGACGAGATCAAGGCCCGCTACGCCGGCGCGCGGATCACCGAGCTCGACGGCGTCTCGGTCGACTACGACGACTGGCACTTCAACGTGCGCCCGTCCAACACGGAGCCGCTGCTGCGGCTGAACCTGGAGAGCCTCGTCTCCCCCGAGGACATGGAGCGGCGACGGGACGAGGTGCTCGCGCTGATCCGGTCGTGATCCACCGGCTCGCCGTCCCGACGCCCTTCCGGATCGGCGCGGTCAACTGCTACCTGATCGACGACGACCCGCTGACCCTGGTCGACGTCGGCCCGAACTCGGGGCGCTCGCTGGCCGCGCTGGAGGACCTGCTGCGCGAGCACGGCCGCCGGGTCGAGGACCTCGAGCGGATCGTCATCAGCCACCAGCACACCGACCACCTCGGGCTGGTCGGCGTGCTGGCCGACCGCTCCGGCGCCGACGTGGTCGCGCTGAAGGAGCTCGCCCCGGTGGTGGAGGCGTTCGGCGCGCACGCCGACCGCGACGACGAGCTCGCCCAGGCGCTGATGCTGCGCCACGGCCTCGCGCGCGACATGGTCACCGCGCTGGCCGCGATGTCGCGCGCCTTCCGCGGCTGGGGCGGCCACGCGCCGGTGACCGCGCTGCTGCACGACGGCGGCGAGCTGGGCTTCGCGGGCCGCACGTTCGCGGTCCACCACCGCCCCGGCCACTCGCCGTCGGACACCGTGTTCTTCGACCGCGAGACGGGCGAGCTCCTCGCCGCCGACCACCTGCTGCCGCGGATCTCCTCGAACCCGCTGATCTCGCAGCCGCTCGGCGGGCGCTCCGGCGAGCCGGGCGACGGGCGCCCGCGGGCGCTGCTGATGTACCTGGAGAGCCTGCGCGCGACGCGCGAGATGCCGGTCACGCGCGTGTACCCCGGGCACGGCGAGGAGTTCGGCGAGCACGCCGCGCTGATCGACGAGCGCTTCGAGATGCACGAGCGCCGGGCGGCGAAGATCCTGGAGCTGATCCGGGAGCGGCCGCGCTCGGCGCACGACATCGCCCAGGCCATCTGGGGCAACGTCGCCGTCACCCAGGCCTACCTGACGCTGAGCGAGGTGCTCGGCCACGTCGACCTGCTGCTCGAGCGCGGCGAGGTGGCCGAGGAGGAGCTCGGCGGCGTCGTGCGCTTCGCGCCCGCGAGCTGAATGGACCAGATCGAGGTCATCCTCGTCGCGTTGCTGGTCTCCGTGGCCGTGCTGGCGGCCGCGGCGCGGACGATCAACGTGCCCTACCCCATCGTGCTCGTCCTCGGCGGCGCGCTGCTGGGGCTGGCGCCCGGGCTGCCGGACACGCGGCTGGACCCGGACCTCGTCCTGGTGATCTTCCTGCCGCCGCTGCTCTACTCGGCGGCGTTCTTCGCCAACCTGCGCGACCTGCGCGCCGACCTGCGGCCGATCACGCTGCTGTCGGTCGGGCTGGTGATCGCCACGATCCTCGTCGTCGCCTGGGTGGCGCACGACTACGTCGGGCTGGCGTGGCGCCAGGCGTTCGTGCTCGGCGCGATCGTGGGGCCGACCGACCCGGTGGCGGCCACCGCGATCGCCCGCCGGCTCGGCGTCCCGCGCCGGACGATCTCGATCCTCGAGGGCGAGGGCCTGGTCAACGACGCCACGGCGCTCGTGGCCTACAAGATCGCGCTCGGCACCGGCGCGTTCGTGCTGGCCGACGCGGGCTGGGAGTTCGTCAGGGAGGCGGCCGGCGGGATCGCGATCGGCCTCGCGGTCGGCTGGGTGATCGGGGAGATCCGCCGGCGGCTCAACGACCCGCTGGTGGAGAACACGATCGGGCTGCTGACCGCGTACGCCGCCTACGTCCCGGCCGAGCGCGCCGGCGTCTCGGCCGTGCTGGCGGCGGTGACCGTCGGCTGCTACGTCGGCTGGCGGGCGCCGGAGATCGCCGGGCCGACCACGCGCCTGCAGGGGTTCGGCATGTGGGAGCTGCTCCAGTTCCTGCTCAACGCGCTGCTGTTCGTCCTCATCGGCCTGCAGCTGCCGAGCATCGTCGACGCGCTGACCGGCAGCACGGCGACGCTGATCGGCTACGCCGCCGCGATCAGCGCCGCGGTCATCGTCTCGCGGCTGTTCTGGCAGCAGACGATCGTGTTCGTGATCCGGACGCTCGACCGCCGCGAGAGCGTGCGCGCCCGCCGCGGCAGCTGGCAGGGGCGGGTGATCACCGGCTGGGCCGGGATGCGCGGCGCGGTGTCACTGGCCGCCGCGCTGGCGCTGCCCGGCGACTACCCGCACCGCGACCTGATCGTCTACCTGACCTTCGGCGTGATCTTCGCCACGCTCGTGCTCCAGGGGCTCACGCTGCCCTGGCTGATCCGCATGCTGCGCGTCCACGACGACGGCCGCACCGAGCGCGAGGAGCTGGCGGGACGGCTCTACGCGACCAAGGCCGCGCTGGCCCGGATCGACGAGCTCGAGGCGGCGGAGTGGACCCGCGACGACACGATCGACCGCATGCGCGGCGCCTACCAGTACCGCAAGCGGCGGCTGGCCGCCCGCGCGGGCAAGGCGGACGACGACGAGGGCTACGAGGACCGCTCGGCCGCCTACCAGACGCTGGTCCGCGAGGTGCTGGAGGCGCAGCGGCGCGAGATCATCCGCCTGCGCAACGCCGGCGAGATCTCCAACGAGGTCATGCACCGCCTCGAGCGGGAACTCGACCTCGAGGACGAGCGCCTGGAGATCTGAGCTCGGGCGAAGCTTGCCGCGCGCCGGGGCCGGCGCACGGCCACCCAGCCAGCCGTTCGCCGGACCCGGCGAGGCAACCCAGGCTACGCGAAGTCGGCGGCGTCGATGAGGCCGTGGCGCAGCGCGCCGATCATGGCCTCGGCTTGGGCGCGCATGCGCTCGGTGTCGAGCTTGTGCAGCGCCCGCTGGAGAAGGTCGGCCCGGCGGTCGAGCTCGAGGTCGAAGCGCTCGGCGACCGCGTTGGTCACCGTGACCTCGCGGAACGTGTGGCACTCGCCGCAGCGCAGCAGGATCCACCAGGCCTCGGGCGTGACCGGCTCCCAGTCGACCGGGTTCACGAAGTCCCGGCCGCAGAACGCGCAGTGCTCGAGGGCGACGTCGGCGTCCGGCCGGCGGCGCCAGGGGAGCCAGTTGCGGTTCGCGGACGGGGGCACGTCCCGAGTATCGGCAGCTCAAACCACTTTCTCCAGTAGGCCCGCTCGAAGGTCGAGGTGGTGTCAGCCGTACGGCAGCCAGTCGAGCATCGCCCGGGCCGCCTGCTCGCCCTCGCGGACGGCGTAGTTGGTGCCGCGGTCCTCGGGGAAGATCTGCGTGGTGTTGGCCAGAACCAGCCCGCGTACCGGCGTCTTCATGGCCGGGATCAGGTCGCGGTAGCCGACGGTGACGATCGGCTGGGCGGCCGGCTCGCGATGGAGCCAGAGGTTGCGAATCCAGGCGCGTTCGAACTTGGGATTGACGGCACAAAGGCCGCTCATATAGTCAGCGAGCAGACCATCCGCGTCGCGCGCGAGCAGCGGGTGGCCGCGCGGCAGGTAGTTGGCCACGTAGAGGAAGCGGCGGCCGCCGTAGCGCGCCGGGGGGACGAGGTTCGTGTGCTCGATCAGCCCCACGAACGGCAGCGCGTCGTCGCCGATGTTGGTCCAGTAGAACGGCGAGAACCGCCGGTCGAGCTCCAGCAGCAGGCAGAGCGCGGTGAAGTACTCGATCCCGCGCGCCTTCGCCAGGTAGGCCTCGGGCAGCAGGCCGGGCTCGAGCAGCTGCTCGAAGACGTCCGACGGCACCGTGGCCAGCACGGCGTCGTAGCGCTGCGGCTCGCCGGCCCGGCCGAAGTCGCGCGGGTCGTGGCCGGCGCGGAAGGACCCGGGCGCGCCCGGGGTGACGTAGAACCCCGGCGCCAGGTGCGCGGCCGGGCGGTCGATCAGCACGCGCCCGCCGCCGCGCTCGATCCGCTCGCGCAGCGCGCAGAACAGCGGCTCCCAGGAGCGCCGCGGATAGCCGAGCTTCTCCTCGGCCGCGTCGTCGCCCCGGCGCAGCCGCAACTTGTTCTGCAGCCAGACCATGGCGATGTCGTCGGCCCGCTCGCCGAACTTGCCCCGCAGCAGCGGCCCCCACAGCGCGCGCCAGGCGTGCTGGCCCATCCAGCGCTCGATCCACGCGCGTGCGGTCACCCGCTCGAACGGCGCCGGGTTGCCGGGGCCGCGCTGGATCGCCAGGACCGCCGCGCCGAGCCGCACCCGGGCCAGCGGCGGCAGCGGCCCGAAGCGCAGGAGGTCCAGCGGCGTGACGAACGGCCACTGGCGCCCGCCGGAGAAGTACGCCACGCTCGAGGTGATCCACTCCAGCTCGTCCGGCATCCCCAGCTCGTCGTAGAGCGCGGCGATGTCCCGGTCGGTGGAGAACAGGTGGTGGTAGTAGCGCTCGAGGCGGTGCCCCTCCCCCACGTCGAGCGTCGCCGCCTGCCCGCCCAGCCCCGGCCACCGCTCGTAGACGTCGCAGGCGTGCCCGGCCTCCGTGAGACGCAGCGCGGCCACCAGGCCGCACACGCCGGCCCCCAGGACGGCGATCCTCATGAGCGCTCGGCCGGCTCCTCGATGTTGATGCGCTCCCGCACCACGTAGAGCGGCCGGTGCTTGACCTCGTCGTAGATGCGCCCGACGTACTCGCCGATGATCCCCACGGTGATCAGCTGGATGCCGCCCAGCAGCAGGACCACGACGATCGTGGTCGGGACGCCGCGCTCGTAGATGTTCGTGTAGCGGGCCACGATGGCCAGCGGGATGGCCAGGAACGCCAGCCCGCTGCACAGGAAGCCGAGCACCGTCGCCCACTGCAGCGGCACGCTGGAGAACGACGTGATCGCGTCGAAGGAGAACCGCAGCATCTTGCGCAGCGGGTACTTGGTCACGCCGGTCGTGCGCGACTGGCGCACGAACGGCACGGCGGTCTGGGTGAAGCCGATCCACACGGTCATGCCGCGCAGGAAGCGGCTGCGCTCCGGCATGGCCAGCAGCGCCTGCAGCGCCCGGCGGTCCATCAGCCGGAAGTCGCCCGACTCCACCGGCAGGTCCATCCGCGTGAGCCGGCGGAACAGCTTGTAGAACCAGCGCGCGCTCGTGCGCTTGAACCGCGTCTCCCCCAGGCGCTGCTGGCGCACGGCGTAGACGACGTCGATCCCCGCCCGCCAGTGGTCGAGCATCTGCGGGATCACCTCCGGCGGGTCCTGGAGGTCGCCGTCGAGCATCACCACCGCGTCGCCGCGCGCGTGGTCGAGCCCGGCGGTCAGCGCCGGCTGGTGGCCGAAGTTGCGCGACAGCGCCACGACCTTCACCCGCGCGTCTTCCGCGGCCGCGTCGGCCATCCGCGCCGCGGTGGCGTCGCCCGACCCGTCGTCGACCAGGATCAGCTCGTAGTCGACCCCGTCCAGGGCCGCCGCGACGCGCTCGGCGAAGCGCGCCACGATCTCCTCCTCCTCGAACATCGGCGCGACGATGCTGAGCAGCCCGAGCTCGCGCTCCATGGCGCCAGCGTACCGTCGTAAGCTCAGCGGCATGGTCGACGACGCCGCGCTGGAACGCGAGCTGCACGAGGTGGGCGGACGGCTGGCGAAAGCGCTGCCCGTCACGCGCAATCCGCTGAAGGCGATCGACGAGAAGGCCATGGACCTGGCGTCCTCCGACCAGGAGCTCAAGGCCGCCCTGTTCCGTTTCGTCGACGTCGTCCCCGCCTGCCGCAACCTCGACGACCTGGCGCGCCATCTGACCAGCTTCCTCGGCGAGGTCGACCAGCCGCCGGCGCCGATCGGCGTGGCGGTGCGGATGGGCAACACGAAGGCCGGCCGGCGCGCGCTCGGCGTGGCCGCCGCGGCCGGGGTGCGCCACATGGCGCACCGGTTCATCGTCGGCGAGGACCCGAAGGCCGCGCTCGGGGTCCTGAAGGACCTGTGGAAGGACGGCGTGGCCTCGAGCGTCGACCTGCTGGGCGAGGCCACGGTGACCCAGTCGGAGGCCCAGCGCTACGCGGACCGCTGCGCCGACGCGCTGGACACGATCGCCGCCGCCGCGCGGTCCTGGCCCGCGCGCCCGCAGTTGGAGCGCGACTCCGCCGGGCCGCTGCCGCGGGCCAACCTGTCGGTGAAGGTGTCGGCGCTCACGCCGCTGCTGCGCCCCGACGCGCCCGAGCGGGGCAAGCGCGACGCCGCCGACCGCCTGCGGCCGCTGCTGCGCCGGGCGGCCGAGCGCGGCGCGCACCTGCACATCGACATGGAGTCGATGGACTCGCGCGACGCGATCCTCGAGCTGATCCTCGAGCTGCTGGCCGAGCCGGAGTTCCGCGAGGCGCCCTCGGCCGGGATGGTGCTGCAGGGCTATCTGCGCGACTCGCCGGAGACGCTGGACACGATCCTCGACTGGGTCGGCGGCGCCGGCGCGCAGCGCGCGCACCCGCTGACCATCCGGCTGGTCAAGGGCGCCTACTGGGACCACGAGCTCGTCCAGGCGTCGCAGCACGGCTGGTCGCCGCCGGTGTTCGAGCGCAAGGCCGACACCGACGCGAACTTCGAGCGCCTGACCCGCCGGCTGCTCGACGCACGCCCGAAGGTCCGCCCGGCGATCGCCTCGCACAACCTGCGCTCGGTCGCCCACGCCATCGCCTACAGCCGGCTGACCGGCGGCGAGGACGCCGACCTCGAGCTCCAGGTGCTGCGCGGTCTGGGCGACCCGCTGCAGGCGGCGATCGCCGCGCAGGGCCTGCGCGTGCGCACCTACTGCCCGGTCGGCGACCTCGTGGCCGGGATGGCCTACCTCGTCCGCCGCCTGCTGGAGAACACGTCCAACGAGAGCTTCCTCTACGAGCAGGCCCGCGGCGTGCCGCTCGAGGAGCTGCTCGCTCCCCCGCACGCCGTCCAGGAGCCCGCATGACCAGAAACAGAGTTTCGCCCTCCGGTCGCCGGCCTGCGCCGCGCCAGGAGCCAACGGTCCGATGAGCGCGCCGGCGACCTCCGTGCGACGTTACTCACTGGAGCCTTTTCGCAATGAATCCATCCTCGAGCTCCGGCGCTCCCCGGTCCGCGCGCAGCTCGCCGGCGCGCTGGAGGCGTTCGACGCGCAGCCGACGATCCGGGTGCCGGTGTGGATCGGGTCCGAGCGGCGTGAGGGCGACGCGCTCGTGTCCACCGACCCGGGCGAGCCCGAGCGCGTGGTTGCCGAGGCGGCGACGGCGACCGAGGCCGAGGTCGACCAGGCGCTCGACACGGCCGGCCGCGCCGCGCGCTCGTGGGGCCGGCGCAGCGCCGCCGAGCGCGCCGAGGTGCTCGTGGCCGCCGCCCAATGGCTGCGCGAGCGCCGGCTCGAGCTGGCCGCGCTGGAGGTGCGCGAGTGCGCGAAGCCGTGGCGGGAGGCCGACGGCGACGTGTGCGAGGCGATCGACTTCCTGGAGTACTACGCGCGCGCGGCGATCGCGCTGGAGGAGTACCCGGCCGGCGTCCCGGGCTCGCCGGCGCTCGAGCTCATCCAGCCGCCGGGCGAGCGCAACCAGCTGCGCTGGACGCCGCGCGGCGTCGTGGCGGTCATCTCGCCGTGGAACTTCCCGATCGCCATCCCGCTCGGGATGGTCAGCGCGGGCCTGGCCACCGGCAACGCGGTGATCCTCAAGCCGGCCGAGCAGGCGCCCGCCTGCGCGTACGCGCTCGTACGCGCGCTCAAGGAGTCCGGGCTGCCCGCCGAAGCGCTGTCGCTGCTGCCCGGCGAGGGGCCGGTGGGCGCGCAGCTGGTGGGCGACCCGCGGGTGCACACGATCGCGTTCACCGGCTCGGGCCCGGTGGGGCTTGAGATCGTCAAGCGGGCCGCCGAGCTCGCCCCCGGCCAGCACCACCTCAAGCGCGTGGTGGCCGAGATGGGCGGCAAGAACTGCGTGATCGTCGACTCCGACGCCGACCTCGACGACGTCGTCCCCGCGCTCGTGAAGTCCGCGTTCAACTACTCCGGCCAGAAGTGCTCGGCCGCCGCCCGCGTGCTCGCCCACGAGGCGATCCACGACCCGCTGATCGAGCGCCTCTCCGGCGCGATCGAGGTCCTGCACGTCGGCCAGGCGTCGGACCCGGAGATCGACGTGGGGCCGGTCATCGAGCAGGAGGCGATGGAGCGGGTCGGCCGTTACGCGCGCGAGGCGATGGCCCGCGGCAAGGTCAACGCGACCGCGCGCGAGGTGCCCGACCACGGCTGGTTCGCCACCCCCACGCTCGCCTCCGACCTGCCGGAGGACTCGCCGGTGCTCCAGGAGGAGATCTTCGGGCCGCTGCTGGCCGTCGAGCGGGTGCGCTCGATCGAGGAGGCCTGCGACCGCGTCGACGCGTCGCCGTTCGGGCTCACCGGCGGGCTGTTCTCGCGCAACCCGCGCACGGTGGACTACGTCGAGGAGCGCTCGCCGGTGGGCAACCTCTACGTCAACCGCGAGATCACCGGCGCGATGGTCGGCCGCCAGCCGTTCGGCGGCAACCGCTTGTCGGGGACGGGGACCAAGGCCGGCGGCCCCGCGTACCTGCTGCACTTCGTCGAGCCGCGGGTCGTGACGGAGAACACCGTGCGGCATGGGCTGGTCGTATGAAGGGCGTCCTCGCCGCCGTGCTCACCCCGATGCGGGACGACCTGTCGGTCGACCGCGCGGCGTTCGCCGCCCACTGCCGGCGGCTGCTGGACGACGGCTGCCACGGCCTGGCCATCTTCGGCACGACGGGCGAGGCGAACTCGCTGTCGATCGACGAGCGCATCGAGGCCTGGACGAACCTGGTCGAGGACGGGATCCCGGCGGAGAAGCTGCTGCCCGGCACCGGCGCCTGCGCGCTGCCCGACGCAGTGCGGCTCTCACGCGCCGCGCTGGAGGTGGGGGCGGCCGGCGTGCTGGCCCTTCCTCCGTTTTATTACAAGGGCGTCTCCGACGACGGCGTGTTCCGCTTCTTCGCCGAGCTGATCGAGCGCGTGGGCGACGACCGGCTGCGCGTCTACCTCTACCACTTCCCCGCGCAGGCGGCGGTGGGCTTCTCGCTGGAGCTGATCGGCCGGCTGCTGGACGCCTACCCGGGCGTCGTGGCCGGCACCAAGGACAGCGCGGGCGACGCCGCGCGGATCGAGCGCACCTGCCGCGAGTACCCCGGCCTGAAGGTGTTCTCCGGCACGGAGCGCTACCTCCTGGACACGCTGCGCTGGGGCGGCGCAGGCACGATCTCGGCCACGGTGAACCTGTTC
>JAICUS010000454.1 GCA_025935735.1 Solirubrobacteraceae bacterium
CAGGTGACCGAGCGGCGGTTCGTGCTCGTCCCGCTGCTCGAGCTCGACCCGGAGCTGCGCGTGCCCGGGCGCGGGCGGGCGGCGGACTTCCTGCGCGACGAGGGCGAGTGGGTGCACCGCGCCGGCCCGCCGCTGGACGTCGGGAGCTGACGTGCTCCTGGTCGTCGACGTCGGCAACACCCAGACGCACCTCGGCACCTACGACGGCACCGAG
Organism: Solirubrobacteraceae bacterium; assembly: GCA_025935735.1. The sequence goes on from JAICUS010000454.1 coordinate 215, forward strand.
CTGACCGAGCACTGGCGCTTCGCCACCGTGCGCGAGTCGACGGCGGACGAGCTGGGGATCGCGCTGCGCAACCTGCTCGCGCTGCGCGGGCTGTCGTTCGCCGACCTGGACGCCTCGATCGTCTCGGCCACCGTCCCCCAGCTGCGGCAGGAGTGGACGACGATGGCCGGCCGCTACCTCGGTCACGAGATGCTGCTGGTCGGGCCGGGGCTGCGCACCGGGATGCCGATCCGCTACGACAACCCGCGCGAGATCGGCCCCGACCGGCTGGTCAACGCGGTGGCCGGCTACGACCGGGCCGGCGGCGCGGTGGTGATTGTGGACTTCGGCACCGCGGTCACCCACGACGTCGTGTCGGCGGGCGGCGAGTACCTGGGCGGCGTGATCTTCCCCGGGATCGAGATCTCGCTGGAGGCGCTGGCCGAGCGGGCGGCCGCGCTGCCGCGGATCGACCTTGAGCCGCCGCGGGCGCTGATCGGCAAGACGACGGTCGACGCGATCCGCGCCGGCACGCTCTACGGGTTCGCCGGGATGGTCGACGGGATCATCGACCGCCTGCACGCGGAGCTCGGGGAGTTCCGCACGCTGGCCACCGGCGGGCTGGCCGGGGCGGTCGTCCCGCACTGCCGCACGATCGACGAGGCCGACGACCTGCTCACCCTGCACGGCCTGCGCCTCATCTGGGAGCGCAACAACTCCTAAGCTGGAGCGCGATGCGCTCGCTGCACGACCCCTGGCGCCTCGGCGACCTCGAGATCCCGAACCGCGTCGTGCTGGCGCCGCTCGCCGGCATCGGCAACTGGTTCGTGCGCCTGCAGGCCAAGCGCTACGGGGCCGGGCTGGCGGTGTCGGAGATGATCTCGAGCTTCGCCATCCACTACGGCAACCGCAAGACGCTCGACGAGCTTCTGGTCGTCCACCCCGACGAGCGCACGCACGGGCCGGTGTCGATCCAGCTGTTCGGCCAGGACCCGGACATCATGCGCTCGGCGGCCGCCGAGGTGGCCCGCGTCGGCGCCGACCTGCTCGACCTCAACATGGGCTGCCCGGTCCCGAAGATCACCAAGACCGGCGCCGGCGTCGCGCTGATCTCCGACCCCGACCGCGCGGTGGCGATCGCCCGCGCGGCCGCCGAGGGCTCGGGGCTGCCGGTCACCGTCAAGCTGCGGGCCGCGATCAAGCCGGGCGGCGTCGAGGGGCTGGAGGTGGCCAAGCGGCTCGTCGAGGACGCCGGCGTGGCCGGGATCACGTTCCACCCGCGCGCCGCCGCCGTCCGCCACAAGGGCACGCCCGACTACGACCTGGCCAAGCGCCTGGTGGACGAGCTGCCGGTACCGGTGATCGTCTCCGGCGGCATGAACGGCGCCGACCACGTCCGCTGGGTGTTCGAGCACACCGGCTGCGCGGCGGTCATGCTCGCCCGCGGCGCGCTGGGCAACCCGTGGCTGTTCGCCCAGGTGCTCGGCGCGCGCGACGAGGACCCCGAACCTGAAGAGATCCTGACCGAGTGGGCGTGGGTGATCGATCGCGCGGAGGAGCACCTGGGCCCGGAGCGCGCGGCCCGCTACCTGCGCAAGTTCCACCCGTGGTACGCCGAGCGGCTCGGCGCGCCGCGGGCCGTGCAGGCGGCGTTCCAGCAGGCGGAGACGCTGGCGGAGCAGCGCGCGCTGCTGGCGGATCTGCAGGGGTGGGTGGGCCTGGTTCCCTTCTGATTTCAGGTTGCTATCCTGCGCGCGTCCGCGCCACGAGGAGGCCGCGCGGGCCCGGTCCGCCGAAGCGCGGGCCGTTTCCATCTTCAGCCCCATAAAGGACTGACGCAGCATGCAGAAGGACGTCATCCTCACCCCCGAGGGACTCGACAAGCTCAAGCAGGAGATCGAGTACCTCTCGACGACCAAGCGTCGCGAGGTGGCCGAGCGCATCAAGGAGGCGCGCGAGTTCGGCGACATCTCGGAGAACTCGGAGTACGACGACGCCAAGAACGAGCAGGCCATGCTCGAGGCGCGCATCGCCACGCTGGAGGACAAGCTCCGCTCCGCGTCGGTCATCGACGCGAAGGAGCTCAAGACCGACGTCGTGCGCGTGGGCTCGCAGGTCCACGTCAAGGACGCGGCGGGCAAGTCGCTCACGTACACGATCGTGGGCTCCACGGAGGCCGACCCGTCGGCCAACCGGCTCTCCAACGAGTCGCCGGTCGGCAAGGCGCTGGTGGGCCGTAAGAAGGGCGACGCGGTCGTCGTGCAGCTGCCCAACGGCAAGCAGCGCGAGCTGACCGTCACCAAGATCGAAGTCGCCTGATGCTCGAGGACGGCGAGCCGGAGCTGCTCGCCGCCCGCCGCCGCAAGCTGGAGGCGCTGCGGGAGGCGGGGGTCGACCCGTTCCCGCACGCGTATCCCGGCGTTGTCGCCATCGCCGACGTCAAGGCCCCGCACGAGGGACTCGAACCCGGCGAAGAAACCGGGTCGCGCGTTCGCGTGGCCGGCCGGCTGGCCGCCCGGCGCGGCCAGGGCAAGATGGCCTTCCTCGACCTGGTCGACCGGTCCGGGCGCATCCAGCTCCAGGCGCGCGCCGACGTGCTGGGCCGCGAGTCGCTCGACCGGCTCGTCTCGCTCGACCTCGGCGACCTGATCGGCGCCGACGGGACCGTCTTCAAGACGAAGCGGGGCGAGCTCTCGGTGCGCGTGGAGGACTGGGCGCTGCTGGCCAAGTCGCTGCGCCCGCCGCCGGAGAAGCACCACGGGCTGACCGACACCGAGACGCGCTTCCGCCACCGCGAGCTCGACCTGATCGCCAACGAGGAGGCGCGCGAGCTGTTCATCGCCCGTGCCCGGATCGTCGCCGAGATCCGCCGCTTCCTCGACGCCGAGGGCTTCATCGAGGTCGAGACGCCGGTGCTGCAGCCGATCTACGGCGGCGCGCTCGCCCGGCCGTTCACGACGCACTACAACGCGCTCGACCGCACGATGTACCTGCGGATCGCCACCGAGCTGTATCTGAAGCGGCTGATCGTCGGCGGGCTGGAGCGCGTCTATGAGATCGGCAAGGACTTCCGCAACGAGGGCCTCTCGCCCAAGCACAACCCCGAGTTCACGATGCTCGAGTGGTACGAGGCCTACGCCGACTGGGAGGTCGTGGCCGGCCGGATGGAGCGGTTGGTGGACAGCGTCGCCCGCGCGCTGGGCGACGCGCGCTTCGCGCCGCCGTGGAAGCGGGAGACGCTGGCTGGCTCGATCGCGGACCGCACCGGCATAAACGTGCTGGCCAACCGGACGCTGGAGTCGCTGCGGGCGGCGATGGGCGCGGCCGGCCTCGAGGTTCCCGACGAGCCCAACTGGGCGGCGCTGGTCGACCACCTGCTGTCCCGGCACGTCGAGCCCACGCTGGTCGAGCCGACGATCATCCACGACTACCCCGTCGAGCTCTCCCCGTTCGCAAAAAGACATCGCGAGCACGAGGGGCTGGTCGAGAGGTTCGAGGCGTTCGCGGAGGGGATGGAGTTCGCCAACGCGTTCTCCGAGCTCAACGACCCCGACGACCAGAAGGCCCGCTTCGAGGAGCAGGTCCGCCACGCCGAGGCGGGCGACGAGGACGCGCAACCGTACGACGCGGCCTATATCGAGGCGCTCGAGCACGGCATGCCGCCGACCGGCGGGATCGGCATCGGCATCGACCGCCTGGTGATGCTTCTCACCGGGCGCCGGACGATCCGCGAGGTCGTGCTCTTCCCGGCACTTCGCTAGCCCCTTTCGAGGGTAACGTCGCACGGAGGTCGACGGCCGGGCAGGCTTAGCGGAGCGGTGGCGTGCGCCAACGGCCGGCGACCGGAGGGCGAAATTTCTTCTCTGCACCGTTGGTAGACTGGGGTATGGCCAAAGACGTGCCCCGAGTTGTCATCCGGATCGGCTTCCGTGCCGAATATGAGGATGAGAGCCGGGGTATTTTCGTCTCCCGGCCCTTCCGTCACAGCCCTCCCACCCCAACCACGGACCACCAGAACGACCGAGCGCTAGGCGAGCACTAGTAGGAAGGAAGCTCCCCACCCCATGTTCGAGCGATTCACAGAGCGAGCACGTCAGGTGGTCGTCCTCGCCCAGGAGGAGGCGCGGACGCTCAAGCACAACTACATCGGGACCGAGCACATCCTGCTCGGGCTCCTCCGTGAGGAGGAGGGCCTGGCCGCACGGGTCCTCGAGTCCCTGGACATCACCGTGGAGCGCGTCCGCGCCCAGGTCGTCCGCATCGTCGGCTCCGGCGAGGAGGTGACCTCGGGCCAGATCCCCTTCACGCCACGCGCGAAGAAGGTGCTGGAGCTGGCGCTGCGCGAGGCGCTGTCGCTGGGCCACAACTACATCGGGACCGAGCACATCCTGCTCGGCCTCGTCCGCGAGAACGAGGGCGTGGCGGCCCGCATCCTGCTCGACTTCGACGCCGACTCGGAGAAGATCCGCAACGAGGTCATCCGCATGCTCTCCGGCCCGGGAGGCCGGCGCCAGAGCCCCGGTGGCTCCGGCGGCGCCGCGCAGAGCGGCGCACCGGCGGGCGAGGGCAAGAAGTCCTCCAAGCTGCTCGACCAGTTCGGGCGCAACCTGACCAAGCTGGCGGCCGAGGGCAAGCTGGACCCGGTCGTCGGGCGCGAGACCGAGATCGAGCGGATCATGCAGATCCTCTCGCGGCGCACCAAGAACAACCCCGTGTTGGTCGGTGAGCCGGGTGTCGGCAAGACCGCGGTGGTCGAAGGCCTGGCCCAGCGGATCACGAACGGCGACGTGCCGGAGCTGCTCAAGAACAAGCAGATCTACCCGCTCGACCTCGGCGCCCTCGTGGCCGGATCGAAGTACCGCGGCGAGTTCGAGGAGCGCCTCACGCCGGTGATGAAGGAGATCACCCCGCGCG
>JAICUS010000859.1 GCA_025935735.1 Solirubrobacteraceae bacterium
AGCGGCCCGTTCCCGCGCGGCGGGAGCAGCCGCAGGACGCCGTCCGCGGGGTTGGTCAGCCCGTCGAGGTCGATGCAGGCCGCGGTCCCGGCGCGGGTGTCCAGCGCGTGGACGAACGGCGCGCCCTGCGCGCGCGAGTACAGCGTGTACGCCCAGCGGCCGTCGGCGCTCATCACGCGCGCCTGCGGCTGGCCCTGCATCTTCTCGTCCGGCTCGCGCGGGTCGACGATCGGCTCGGGCAGCAGCCGCCGGGCGCGCAGGTCGTAGGCGCGGACCTCGTAGCGCAGCACGTCCTGCCTCGGGTGCGTGTAGTGGATCAGGTAGAGCCGGCGGCCGTCGGGCGAGATCGCGTCGACCGTGAAGTAGCCGGGGATGCTCAGGCGGTCCTGGACGTGCGCGCCGAACCGCTCGAGCCTGAGCACCAGCAGCCGTGTGCGGCGCGGCGGATAGCGCTGGGGGAAGCCGGCGAGGACCAGCGTGCGCCCGTCGGCGGACAGGCCGGTGGTCGAGCGGTCCAACGCCGCGGCGGGCACGCCGAACAGCCCGCGCAGGTTCTGCCACGACTCCACGCCGTGCTTGTCGAGGCGCTCCAGGATCGTCCAGCCCGGCACGTTCACCGTGAGGTAGCGGACGCTGCCCCCGGGCACGCCCACACCAGAGCCGCCCTCCAGGGGCGCGACCGGCCCACCGGCCGCCCGCGCGACCGCCGGCACCGCCAGCCCGGCCGCCAGGATCACGATCGCCATGCACCGCATCACCGTCTCCTCTCCTTCACTGCCCCTCTTACGGCGGCGAGGGGCCGAGAGGTTCCGCGGGACCTCCCTCGCGGTGCGCGACGTATCAGGAGCGTGAGGCCGGCTGTGATCGCGGTGCTGGCGCTCGCTGCGGCGGGCGGCGCGACGCATGCGGCGACGGCGGGCGGCGACGGCGCGCGCCCGGCCGTCCGCACGCACCATGACGCGCCGCCGGGCGTCGCGCACCTGCGGCCCGGCCTGCGGGAGCTGCTGGGCGCCGGCGGGCCGCGGATCAGCGCCGGCGTGCGCGTCGGGCGCAGCGCCGGCGGGCGGCCGATCGTCGCCACCGCGTCCGGGAACCCGGCCGCGGCGGAGCGCGTGCTCGTGGTCGGCTGCATCCACGGCACCGAGTGCGCCGGGATGGCGGTGGCGCGGCGGGTGCTGCGCGGTCCGGCCGGCTGCCCGCCGGACGACGCCGACATCTGGACGCTGCCCGACCTCGATCCCGACGGCCGCGCGACCGGCTCGCGCCTGAACGGTCACGGCGTCGACCTCAACCGCAACTTCCCCGCGGGCTGGCGGCCGATCGGCGTGCCCGGCGACCTCGAGCACTCCGGCCCGCGGCCGTTCTCGGAGCCCGAGACGCGCGCGGCGCGGGCGGTCGTGCGCGCGCTGCGCCCGCGGCTGACCGTCTGGTTCCACCAGCAGGCGGAGGCGCTGGTGCGCGCCTGGGGGCCGAGCGTGCCGGCCGCCCGGCGCTACGCGCGGCTGGTGGGGCTGCCGTTCCGGCGCATGCGCTGGCCGGCCGGGACCGCCCCGCACTGGCAGAACACCGCGTTCCGCGGCACCGCCTCGTTCGTCGTCGAGCTGCCGCCCGGCCCGCTGAGCGCCGCCGCCGCCCGCCGCCATGCGCATGCCGTTCACGTGCTGGCCGGGGTGGCGTAGCGTGGTCGTCGCGATGTCCGGTGGCGAAGAGGCGATGTGGCTC
>JAICUS010000050.1 GCA_025935735.1 Solirubrobacteraceae bacterium
GATCACGTCGAGCTTCTGCAGCGCCTGGAGCAGCAGCAGGCCCGCCCAGCCCGACAGCGCGCCGGTCACCGGCGAGAGGAACAGCACCGACCAGGACAGGCCGTAGTCGCTGGGCACCTCGCGGCGCTGGAGCTCGCGCTGGAGCCGGCTGAGGATGCCGCCGACCGCGCCGGCCATCAGCAGGTCCTGATAGCCCTGGCTGACCAGTGCGGCCATGATCGCCAGCCCGACGAACACGAGCCAGGTCACCTTGTTCTGCTGCGTGGCCAGGTTCGTGAACTTCGTGTCGCGCGCGTTGTAGAGCTCGTTGAGCAGGCTGCGCAGGATCTCCTGGGCGGCCGCCTCGTCGCGCGGCTGGGCGCCTCGGGACGGCTCGAGCAGGTCGTGCAGCACCCGCGACCAGTAGACGCGCTTGCGGTCGGGGAGCTCGTCGAGCTGGCTCTGCGCCTTCAGCAGCGCCGCGGTGAGGCGCGGCCCGCCGTACCCGGCGGCTGCGTCGGCCTCGACGCGGTGCAGCAATCCCCAGGCCACAAGATCCCGCGAGCCGTTCCAGATGAACGGCGCGGCCAGGCGCTCGATGCGCTGCTTGAGGCCGCCGGCCGCCGCCGCCGGCACCGTCAGCCCGCCGCGGCGACGCTGCAGCCACTCCGGGTCCTGGAGCAGCTGGGTGCCGATGGCGATCGCTCGCGCCTCGTCGAGCAGCGACGGCCGGCCGTCGGGCTCCAGGAAGAACTGCGCGTCGTCGATCCGGGCGAGCGTGAAGCGCCGGTTCGGCCGCGCGATGAACATCCAGCGGGTGGTGATCAGCACCACCCAGTAGCCGGTGATGATCGCGATGCCGATGTACTGCGAGGCCGTCACGGCGGCTCCGACCCTCCCCGATGCGGACCGCGGCTGTCAAGGTGTCGGCCGTGCTCGCCACCGCCCTTGCCGCGCTGCTGCTCGCCGCGCCGCAGCCCGCGATCGTCCAGCGGCCGATCCCGTTCGGCGCGCGCCGCAAGCGCGAGACGGCCGCCTACGCGAAGCGGCACTACGGGATCGACGACTACCGCCTGCGCCACCCCCACGTGATCGTCGAGCACTACACGGTCACGTCCACCTTCTCGCAGGCGTTCAACACGTTCGCGCCCGACGTACCCGACAGCGAGCTGCACGAGCTCCCCGGGACCTGCGCGCACTTCGTCGTCGACCGCGACGGCACGATCTACCAGCTGGTGAAGCTGAGCATCATGTGCCGCCACACCGTCGGCCTGAACTGGACGGCGATCGGCATCGAGCACGTCGGCTTCAGCGACGGCCAGATCCTGCACGACCGCCGCCAGCTCGCCGCGTCGCTGAAGCTCACCCGCTGGCTGCGCTGCCGCTACGGGATCAAGGTGAGGAACGTCATCGGGCACAGCGAGAGCCTGTCCTCGCCCTATCACCACGAGCGCGTCGCCCGGCTGCGCGGCCAGACGCACGGCGACTGGACGCACGCGGACATGAAGACCTACCGGCGCAAGCTCGCCGCGCGGGGCGGCTGTTGAACCGGTAGCGTCGCGCCATGCGACCGCTCGCGTGCCTGGCGACGCTCGTGCTGGCGCTCGCGGCGGCCGCCGACGCCCGGGCGGCCGCGCCGCGGCTGAAGCGCTTCTCCTCCTGCGCGAGCCTGTTGAGCTACGCACGCCACGAGGCGCGGCGCACGGGCGGCGGCGTGGGCGTGCTGCCGCGGGCGCTGCCGCCGTCGGCGCCGGCCCTGACCCGCCCGGCCCCGCAGGCCGAGGGCGCCGTCCCGGTCGCGGCGCCCGCCCCCGCGACGCCGGACTTCTCGGGCACCAACGTGCAGGAGGCCGGGGTCGACGAGCCCGACGTGGTCAAGACCGACGGCCGGCGCATCTACGCCGTCGCCGGCGGGGCGCTGCAGATCGTCGACGTGACCGGCACCGCGCCGCGGCTCGTGGGCACGCTGGCGCTCGCCGGCACGGACCCGCGGCTGCTGGTCCACGGCGACCGCGTGCTGGCCATCGCGTCCACCGGCTTCAGCGGCCCGATCCTGCCCGTCCGGGGCGCGCCGGTGCCGGCGGTCGGGATCGCCGAGCCGGGGATCGGCCGCCGGCAGACGATCGTCACCGAGATCGACGTCGCGGACCCGGCGCACCCCAGCGTGCGGCGCACCATGACCGTGCCCGGGACCTTCGTCGACGCCCGCCAGAACGGCGGCACGGCGCGGCTGGTGATCGACTCGGCGCCCGCCGCGATCCCCCTGGCCGCCATCGCCCACGCGCCGCTGCGCCGTTTCCTCGGCCACACCGTGCTGCGCAGCCGGCTGACCGGCCGCACCTACCGCCGCGCGCTGGCGCCGTGCGACCAGATCCGCCGCCCGCCGCGGTTCTCCGGCCTCGACGTGCTGGCCATCCTCACCGTCGACCTCGACCACGGGATGTACTCGCTCGACCGCGACGGCGTGATGGCGGGCGCGCAGGTGGTCTACGGCTCGCCCGACAGCCTCTACGTGGCCAGCCGCGACTACTTCCGGCCGCTCGAGCTCGGCACGGCGGTGCCGGACGGCGTGCGGACCGAGATCCACCGCTTCGACATCTCAGACCCCGACCGGACGACGTACGCGGCCAGCGGCTCGGTGCCGGGCTTCCTGCTCAACTCCTACGCGCTGTCGCAGTACCGGGGCGACCTGCGCGTGGCGAGCACCGAGGAGCCGCCGTGGTTCGCCGAGGACACCGCGGCCGGCGGCAGCCGGCTGACCGTCCTGCGCCAGGACGGCGCGGCGCTGCGGCCGATCGGCGCGGTGGGCGGGCTGGGGCGGGGCCAGCGCATCTACGCGGTCCGCTACCTCGGCGACAAGGCGTTCGTGGTCACGTTCCGCCAGGTGGACCCGCTGTACGCGCTCGACCTCTCCGACCCGCGCGCACCGGCGGTGCGCGGCGCGCTCGAGCTGCCCGGCTACTCGTCCTACCTGCACCCGGTGAGCGACGCGCTGCTGCTGGGCGTCGGGCGCACCGGCGAGACCCTGCAGGCGTCGCTGTTCGACGTCTCCGACCTGGCCGCGCCGCGGCTCGTGTCGCGGCTGGACCTCGGCAGCGGCGGCAGCGACGCCGAGTTCGACCCGCACGCGTTCCTCTATTGGGCGCCGGCGAAGCTCGCGGTGCTGCCCGTGATGCTCTTCGGCGCGCGGCCGTTCGACGGCGCGGTGGCGATCCGGGTCGGCGATCCGCTCTCGGCCGCCGGACGGATCAGCCACGACAGTGGTCAGACGCCGATCGCGCCGGTCCAGCGCGCGCTCGTGATCGGCGACGACCTGTACACGCTCTCCTACCGCGGTCTGCAGGCGAACCGGCTCGACACGCTCGCGAACGTCGGCTTCACGACGTTCTGATCGAGCTTAATGAGGGCTTGAGGGACCTATTAGGCCCGCCTTGAGGTTCGGCTCCATAGTGGTCTTCGTGCTCGCTGCCGTGACCGAAACCCTCCCGACCCTCCTGGCCGCGGCGGCCGCCTCGCTCTTCGCCATGATGGCCTGGGCGAGTCACACCATGCACTGACGGCGCGCGATCATCAGGGCGTGTTGATTCGACCCGCCCTGCTCGCCGCCGCTGCGATCGCTGCGGCGCCCGGGACCCCTCTCCCCCGGGCGCCGCAGTGTCCTCTCCCGCCGGCCGGCTTCACCTTCGCCCACCGCGTGGACGAGCTCCCGGTCACCCCCGACTCCGACCGGATCGTCGCCTCGATCGGCCTGGACTCGCCGGTGCACGCCGACTTCGGCTCCGGCCTTTACCAGGGGAGCCGCATCGGGATCCCGTTCGACGTGGTGTCGCGGCACACCCACCGCTCGTCCGTGCGCTTCCAGTACGCGGACGAGTCCGACCGCGTGCGCTACCCGATCCCGAGGCACGTCCACATCGAGGGCGGCGGCGACCGCCACGCGCTGCTGGTCGACCGCGACTCCTGCCGGCTCTACGAGCTGTTCGCGCTGCGCCGCTCGGGCGGGCGCTGGACCGCCGGCTCGGGCGCGGTGTGGAACCTGCGCCATCCCAAGGTCCGGCCGGCCGGCTGGACGTCGGCCGACGCGGCCGGGCTGCCGATCCTGCCGCTGCTGGCCCGCTGGGACGAGGCGCGCACCGGCCGGATCCGCCACGCGCTGCGGATCACCGTCCCGCGCACGCGCGACGCCTACGTGTTCCCGGCGCGCCACCGGGCCGGCGACGGCACCGATCCGTCGCTGCCCCGGATGGGCGAGCGGCTGCGGCTGAAGGCCTCGGTGAAGATCTCGTCCTTCCCGCGCCAGGCCCGAGTCATCCTGCGCGCGCTGCGCGAGTACGGCGGGATCGTGGCCGACAACGGCGCGGCCTGGTTCGTCTCCGGCGCGCCGGACCGCCACTGGGACAACGACCAGCTGCACGCGCTGGGCCGCATCACCGGGCGCGACTTCGAGGTCGTCAGGGTGCGTCGCTGACCGCGACCCGGCCGCCGGGGCCCACGCCGAGGCGCCGGCGGCCGGCCAGCAGCTCGAGCAGCTCGGACCCCACGAGCTCGCGCCGCCAGCCGCGCAGCGTGCGCACGTCGGGCTCGGCGAGGCTGCGGCGGGCGGCGACCACGATCGGCGTCAGGTCCGCGCGCGCGGCGATCAGCTCGTAGGCCAGCCCGGCCTCCTGCGCGCGGGTGCGGACGAGCGACTCGGCGAGGGCGATCGTCGGGCCGTCGACGGACTCGCTCGGCGGGCGGTCGGGCTCGTCGAGCCGGACCGGGGGCGAGCGGCGGCCGAGCTCGATCGCCGCGATCACGTCCTCGCCGCGCCGGCGCACGACGTCCGGGGTCACGCCGCGGATCTGCGCGAGCTCGCGCCGGCCGGCCGGCTGGCGCTTGGCCAGCTCGACCACGGTCGGGTCGCGCAGCACGCTGCCCACCGGCCGGTCCTCGCGCGCCGCGGTGCGCTCGCGCCAGGCGGCCAGCGCGCGGGCCACGGCGCGCTCGCGCGGGTCCAGGCCGGTGGCCCGGGGCAGCCGGCGCCACACCTCGTCTGGGTCGCGCTCGTCGGTCGCCTCGGCGATGGCCACGCACTCCTCGCGCGCCCACTCGAGCCGGCCGCGCTCGCTCAGCCGCCGCTGGATCTCGTCGGCCAGCGGCAGCAGGTGCTCGACGTCGCCGCGCGCGTAGCGGATCTGCTCCTCGGTCAACGGGCGGGCGTCCCAGCGGGTGAAGCTCGCGGTCTTCGGCAGCCGGATGCGCAGGACGTCGTGGAGCAGCCCGTTGTAGCCGGCCTGGGCGGAGAAGCCGGCGAAGCCCGCGGCCACCTGGGTGTCGAAGACGTTGGTGAACGTCGTGCGCCATTCGCGGCGCAGGATCGCCACGTCCTGGCGGCCGGCGTGCAGGACGACCTCAACGGCCGGGTCGGCGAGCACGGCGGCGAGCGGGCCGGCGTCCAGCGTCTCGGTGAGCGGGTCGAGCACCACGACCTCCTCGCCCACCACGAGCTGCACCAGGCACAGCAGCGGCCGGTAGCGCCCTTCGGGCATGAACTCCGTGTCCAGGCCGAGCCGCCCGGCGTCCCGGGCGGCCTCCGCGAGGCGCTCGACCAGCGTCTGTGTCATCGCCACGTTGGCGCGACCCTACCCGGGACGCGCGAACACCGTGCGCAGTTGGCGCCGGGAGCTAGCCGCCGATCCGCACCGGCGTGCCCACCGGTACGCGGGGATACAGGTCGATGACGTCCGGCACGCTCATGCGGATGCAGCCGTGCGAGGCCGCGCTGCCGATCGAGCCCGTCTCGGCGGTGCCGTGGATGCCCACGCCGTTGACGATGCCCATCCAGCGGGCCTTCAGCGGGTTGGCGTCCGAGCCGCCGGGGACCGTCTCGTTGGCCAGCGCGCCGGCCCACGGGCTGTTCGGGACGCTCCAGGTCGGGTTGACGGCCTTGTTGGCGATCGAGAACAGCCCCGTCGGCGTCGGGTAGGCGGGCTGGCCGACCGCGACCCGGTAGGTCTTGGCGACGTGCAGGCGCTTGAAGAGCCGCAGCGTGAACGTGCTGCGGTCGACGGTGATGACCGTGCCGTAGCGCTTGGCCAGGCCCTTCGTGGTCACCTTGGGCTTCACCGTGACCGCCTTCGCCGTGACGGCGCGGCCGGCGGCCGGGTCGATGAGCGGGGCGCGCAGCAGCGTGCGGAGCTTGTCCGCGTCCAGGGCCCGGCCGTTGTGGGAGGCGATCCTCCGGATGTGCGTGAGCCCGATGCGCACGCGGGCGTCGCGCGGCGCGATCGCCACCTTGGCCGCCACACGCTGGGCGAACGCGCGTAGGGCGTGGCGGTCGTAGGTCACGTAGAGCCGCACGTCGACCGCGGCCGGGCGGCCGTCCGCGTAGCCGGCCAGGAACGCGCGCCGGGCGGTGCGCAGCCCGTCGAGCTTGAGCTCGATCGCCTTGGGGTCGAGGCTGAAGCGCTTCCCCGCGGCCTGCACGGTCACCGGCTTCGCGAGCTGGGCGGCGAAGGCGCCGTTGACCTTGGTGGCCGCGTCCGGGAGCGTGAGCCCGGAGACGTCCAGGCCGGCGGCGGTGACCGCGGCGGCGATGTGGGGCTCGGGCGGGGCCTGGGCGCCTGCGGGGGCGGCGGCGGCCAGAGCGAGCAGGGCGGCGAGGGTGGCGATGACGGTCCGGCGCATGTGGCGCGAGAGCGTAGCCGCGGTCGCGGCGCCGTCCCGTGCGGGCAACCGAACTTGCGGCGCCGGAACTTGCCGCGCCCGCTGCTATCGGGGGAACGGCAGCAGCAGCTCGAGCAGGCGGTCCGGGGCCTCGAGCTGCGGCCGCGGGCCGCAGCCCTCGATCAGCTCGACCTGCGTGGTCGGCAGCGAGCCGAGGACGATGCGGGCGTTGCTGCGGGGGAGCATCCGGTCGTGGTCGCCCCACACGAGCAGCACGGGGCAGCGGATGCCCACGAGGTCGAACGGGGCGGCCGAGAGCTCGGGCAGCAGGCCGCGGCCCGAGGCCAGCAGCGCGCGCGTCTCGGCGTCCTTGGCCAGCGCGTCGACCACGGCGCGCTGGGACTCGCTCGCGTCCTGCAGCGCCAGCCGGTCGTAGGCGCCGCGCTGGGCGTCGCGCACCAGCGCGTTGGGCACCGGGAGCGGCAGCGAGAGCAGCTTGCGGACGATCGGGTCCTCCTCGATCGCGTCGAACCAGGCGGGCGCCTCGAGGCCGTCCGGGGCCATCGGGACGACCCCGGCGAGCTCGACCGTCTCCTGCTCGGCCAGCCGCAGCGCCAGGCAGCCGCCGAGCGAGCTTCCGGCCACCACGACCGGCTCGCCGTCCGACCAGCCGCGCACCAGCTCGGCCGCGAAGGCGTCCAGCTGCGGGAGCACGGCGCCGGGCTTGAGCGCGGTCGCCCGGCCGAAGCCCGGCAGGTCGACAGCGATGGCCCGCCGCTCGCGGGCGCTCAGCTCGGCCAGCACGGCCAGCCACACGTCGGCGGCGTCGCCCCAGCCGTGCAGCAGCACGATCCCCGGGCCCTCGCCGGCGCTCTCGAACGCGCGGGTGGAGTGGCCGGCGACGTCGATCCGATGCTCGAAGAGCGCCTCCATCGAGTCAGGCATACCCGTTGGAGGCGGCGCGCCCTACACGGGGACGGCGGCGCCGGTGATCGCGGCCGACGCGTCGTCGCACAGGAAGGCCACGACTCGGGCAATCCGCTCGGGCGGGACGAGCTTGTGGTGCTCGGACTCCGGCATCGCCGCGCGGTTGGCCGGCGTGTCGATCTGCGTCGGCACGATCGCGTTGCAGCGGATGCCGTCCGGGCGCCCCTCCTCGGCCACCGCGCGGGCGAACGCGATCACCGCGGCCTTGGACGCCGCGTAGCCGGCGCCGCCGGCGAACGGGTTCAGCGCGGCGCTGGAGCCGACGCAGACGATCGCGCCGCCGCCGCTCGCCTGCAGGCGCGGCAGCGTGGCCTGCGTCATCAGGTACGTCGGGCGCAGGTTGAGCGCGAACATCCGCTCGAAGTCCGCCAGCGGCGTCTCGGCCACCGGCTGGCCGGCCGCGAAGCCGCCGACCAGGTTGACCAGCGCCCGCAGCGGCGCGCCCTCCTCGGACACGGCCGCGCGCAGCGCGCGCGAGACGTCGTCGGGGTCGGTCAGGTCGGCCACCACCGTGGTCAGGGCGTCGCGCTCGTCGAGGTCGCCCTCCCGCTCGAGCGGGACGACGACGCGCCAGCCGGCGCGGATGAGCGCGTCCACCACGGACCGGCCGAGCCCGCCGGCCCCACCGGTTACGAGTGCGCTGCGATCGGGCATGAGGCGAGGATAGGCGCCCGCCCAAACCCGTCCGGCGCGGCGCCTAGGGTTCCGGGCCGTGGACGTCCGGCAGCTCACCCACGGCCAAGAGCTCGACCAGGTGCTGCTGGTCCGCGAGCGGGTCGGGCGCGACGGCGGGCGCTCGTGGCGGCTCGTGCTGGGCGACCGGACGGGCTCGCTGGAGGCGACCGTGGACGGCGAGCTGGCGGCCGGCTGTGCGCCCGGGGCGTGCGTGCGCGTGGCCGGGTACGTCGAGCCGCAGGGGCGCCTCGCGGTCCGCTCGCTGCGCCCCGCCGCCGCCCACGAGTACGCGCTGGCCGACCTGCTGGACGGCCCGCGGATCGCCGCCGAGCGCATGGAGGCCGACCTGCGCGAGCTGGTGGGCACGGTCCAGTGCCGGCACCTGCGCGCGCTGCTGGAGCGGGTGTTCGCGCCCGGCTCGGACACCTGGGAGGCGTTCCGCGCGGCGCCCGCGGCCAAGCGCTACCACCAGGCCTACCGCCACGGGCTGCTCGAGCACTCGCTCACCGTGGCCCAGGGCGTGTCGGCGCTCTCCTCCACGTTCGGCGGCGTGGACCGCGACGTCGCGGTGACCGGCGCGCTGCTGCACGACATCGGCAAGCTCGACGCCTACACGAGCGACCCACTGGCCATCGACCTGACGGACCTCGGCCGCCTGCAGGGCGAGATCGCGCTCGGCTACTACCGCGTCCGCCGGCTCATCGAGGACCTGCCGGGCTTCCCGCCCGAGCTCGCGGCCGCCGTCCTGCACATCATCCTCAGCCACCACGGCCAGCTCGAGCACGGCTCGCCGGTCGTCCCCGCGACGCGCGAGGCCACGCTCGTGCACATGATCGACAACCTGGGCGGGCGCCTGGGCTCGTTCGACCGTCTGGAGAAGGCGCTGCCCGACGGCTCGCGCTGGTCGGGCTACGACCGCGCGCTCGGCGGCGGCGCCTGGTTCGCCTCCCGGGCGGCCTAGTGGGGCCACTAGTGGTCCACGGGCTGCCGTTCCGCGTCGAGGACGTCCCCGCCCAGCGCTGGGAGCAGGGCGAGCTGGCGGCCACCCGCCGCCGTCTCGGGCGGGCGGCCGGCGCGAAGCGGCTGGGCGTCGCGCTGATCGAGATCGACCCGGGGCGGCGCTCGACGCCGCCGCACAGCCACGCCGACGAGGACGAGGCGTTCCTCGTGCTCGCCGGCAGCGGCCTCAGCTACCAGGTCGCCCCGGGCGGCGAGGCGCGCACGTACGCGGTCGGCGTGGACGACCTGCTGTGGCACCCGTCCGGCGGCGACGCGCACACGCTGGTCGCCGGCGAGGACGGGCTCACCGTGCTCGTCGTGGCCGAGGGCTCGCGGACGCACATCACCGTCCTGCCGCGGACCGGCCAGTTCTGGCTCGGCCCGTGGTGGTCGCCCGCGGACACGCCGCATCCCTACGCCGCGGACGCCGCGCACGGCCCGCTCGAGCTCCCGGCGCCCACCGCCGAGCGCCCGCCGACCATCCGCAATCTGGCCGAGCTGCCGGTCAGCGAGGGGCGCGAGGGCCGGCTCGCCTACGCCACCCGCAGCACGTACGACATGGGCGCCGACAAGCTCGTGCTGGCGCAGGACGAGATGCCGCCGGACACCCATAACACCGACCTGCACTTCCACTCGGCGCGCGAGGAGGCGTGGTTCGTGCGCTCCGGCGGCGGCGTCGCCCGCCTCGGCGACGACGCCCACCCGCTCGGCGCCGGCTCGTTCTGGCTGCGGCGCGAGAACACGGGCGTCGGCCACCGCGTCGAGGTCGGTCCCGAGGGCATGCGTCTGGTGACGATGGGCGACCTGATCCCGGGCGACGTCGTCGTCTATCCCGAGAAGCGGACCTTCAAGCCGGCCCGCGGCCTCGAGCTTCCCTTCTGAGGCTCCTCAAACGCCCTCGAGCAGCGTCCCCACGGCCTCTCTGAGGGGTGTGCCCGGCGCGATCCCGGCCGCGCGCGCCGCCTGGTTGACGTGCGTGAGCACGCCCGACTCCCAGGTGTCGCGCGCGTCGCCGATCCGCGCCGTCTGGTGCCCGACGGTCCCGCTGACGATCCCCTGCTCGTCCAGCATCCGCAGCCCCACGAGGCCCGCCTGGTCCTTGCCGACCCCAGCGTCGTTGAAGAACGCCGCCCGCAGCGCGACGCCCGACGCGATGGCGCCCGCGCTCTGGCCGCCGTGGGAGCCGGTCACGATCACGGTGCCCGCATCGTCCGGGTTGACCTCGGACACCGAATCCAGCAGGGTCACGGCGATCCCGCCGAGGGTGGCGACTGCATCTGTCCTCACGTTCGCTCCTTTTCCGTCGAGGTTTGCCTCGGATCCGCGCGCGCGGCCTCCAGCAGCGTCGCCATCCCGTGGCGCAGGCAGTCGGTGTCGTAGCCCAACCCGAGCACGCGGTCGCCCCGGCGGCGACACTCGCGCACGCCCTCGGGGCCCCCGGCCACCACGCCCACGGCGCACCCGTGGGCGGCGGCCGCGTCGCGGATGCGCTCGACCTCGGCGGTCACCTCCGGCGCGAGCCACTGGCCGACGAATCCGCGGCTGGCCGACAGGTCGCCGGTGCCGATGAAGATCGCATCGATCCCGTCGACCGCGACGATCTCCTCGATCGCCTCCGAGGCCTCCGGGGTCTCCACGATCGGGATGACCAGCCCGCCGCGCGCCACGCGGGCGACATAGTCCGCGGTCGCGCGACCCCAGCGCATGGCGCGCTCCTGGCCCAGCGTGCGGTGGCCGTGCGGCGGGTAGCGCGAGTTGTCGACCGCCCACCGAACCTCGTGCGCGCTGCGCACGAGCGGCAGCAGCACGGCGTCGGCACCCAGGTCCAGCGCGCGCTTGAGCGACTGCAGCTCGAGCGCGGGGATTCGCACGAACACGCCCAGGCAGGTGCCGTGCGCGGCGCTGAGGTGGCGATGGACGTCGTCCCAGCCGAGATGCCCGTGCTCCAGGTCCAGGCAGACGTAGTCCAGGCCGGCGTCCGCGGCCAGCTCCGTGACCTCGGAGCTCGCCAGGCGCACCCACAGCCCGCAGGTCGTCTCGCCCGCGCGGATCCGCTCGACGATCCCGTGCTCGCCCATCGTCAGCCCTCCACCCCTCGCCAGCATCCCGTCTGCACCTGCCCGAACAGATCCGTGCCGCCGACCTGGCCGCCCTTGAGCAGGACCTCGAGCCCGTCCCAGCCCGGCGCGTGCGAGCGCAGGCGGCAGAGGAACCCGGCCGGCACGACGGCGCCGAGGACCTCCAGGCCCCAGGCGTCCAGCTCCCCGACCGTGCAGCCGCACGTGTCGCCGCCGGCCACGAGCATGCGGGTCAGGCCCTCGCCGCGCGCCACGCGCACGAGCGTCGCGAACGCGCGGCCGACCACTGGCGCGAGGCCGCCCGGCCCGAGGCCGGCCCGCTCGGCCGCCGCCGCCCCCGCGGCGACGCCGGGATCCTCCGGCCCCGCCGCGGTGAACACGACCACCGAGCGCCCCGCGCGCAGCGCGTCGAGCACCGCCGCGCACGCCTGCTCGAGCGCGGCCGCGCCGTCGGCGATCAGCTCGGCGGCGCCCAGTGGGACCGCGGCCCACCCGCGGTCGAGCGCCGCCCGGATCTGGGCCGCGGTCTGCGCCGAGCAGCTGCCCGACACGACGAGCAGCCGGTCGACGGCGGAGCGCGGGGCGATGAAGTCACCCGGCGGGACCGGGTCGTCGCCGAGGAACCCGGCCATGCCGTAGCTCAGCCCGCCGGAACCGATGGTGAACGCGGGCGCCTCGCCGTCGCGGGCGGGCAGCAGCGCGCCGATCCGGCGCAGGTCGTCGTTGGTCAGCGCGTCGAGCACCGCGAGGTCGGCCCCGGCGGCCGCCGCCTCGATGGCGCGCTCGAGCCGGCCCGGCGCCCCCTGGACCGCCCGAATGTCCACATAGCCGATCCGCAGGCTGGTCTGCTTGCTGAGATGACGCCCGAGGTCGGCCTCGCGCATCGGCGTCACCGCATGCTCGGCCGTCGCGGGATTTCGGTCCAGGCGCATCACCGCGCCGGCGTGCGCGGCGAAGTGGTTCCCGAAAGCGGTGTAGCGGCCGAACTCCGGCTGCGCCGGCAGGACGGGGATCGTGGCGGGCCCGAAAACCTCGCGGCCCACTTCGGCCGCGCGTCCGATGCTCCCGACGTCGGGCCCGGAGTCGAACGTGGAGCAGACCTTGTACTGGACCACCCGCGGGCGCAGACGGGCCAGCGCCGCGAAGCCATGGCGCAGCTCGGCCGCGAGCGCGTCGGCGGACAGCGACCGGGTGATCCCCGCCACCCCGACGACGTCGAAGTCGTCCAGCTCGCCCATCGCCTGCTCGAGCGCCTCGAGCGAGAGCAGCAGGACCGAGCGCCAGCCGAAGCGCGCGAACTGGCCGAGCGCATCGGTCGAGCCGGTGAAGTCGTCGCCGTAGAAGCAGGCCAGCGGGCGGCGGCGGGCCGGGGCCATCACCCGCCCCCGAATGTCTCGAGGGCCAGTGCGAGATCGGGCGAGACGCGGCCGCGCTCGTGCAGCGGCGTGCCGGAGAGGGCGGCTGCCCACGCCTCGTGCATCGCATGCACCCCGGCCGCCGGGCCACGGGGGTGCGCGAGGATCCCTCCGCCGGCGAGGATCATCAGGTCCGAGGTGGCAAGCGCGTCGTAAGTCGCCGGCAGGGTGCGCGGCGACTGGCCGGAGGACAGCACCGGCATCGCCACCCGGCCGCCGTGCAGCGGCTCCAGGACCGCGCGGATCGAGCGCACGACGTCGGCGTCGGCCTCGAAGAACTTGTTGCCGAGCCCGCTCGTGTGCAGGTGGTCGGCGCCGCACAGCCGCGCGAGCTTCTGGTAGGCGACGAACTCGACGCCGATCGCCGGGCTGCGCATCAGCGCGCCGAGCATGGCCCGATGCGCGTGCACGGGGACGGCGGCGTCGCGGCTGAGGGCGTGCAGCGCGGGCAGGCCGGCAATCGCCACGCAGATCATCACGCACGTACCGCCCTGGGACGCGACCAGGTCGTGCCGGCGGCGCATCTCGTCGATCTCGCCGGTCAGGTTGAACGCGTACATCGCCCGCCGGCCCGTAGCCTCGGCCGCCGCGTCGAGCTCGCGCACCACAACGCGCACGCGCTCAGCGAACGGCAGGTGCGGCGGGTCGCCCTGCAGCTCGTCGTCCTTGATGAAGTCGATCCCGGCGTGCGCCAGGTCGCGCACCAGCGCGGCCAGCGCCTCGGCGTCGAGCCCGATACTGGGCTTGACGATCGTCCCGATCAGCGGGCGATCGTGCACCGCCGTCAGCTCGCGCGTGCCGGCGATGCCGAAGCGCGGCCCGGGATAGCGCTCGGCGAAGGCGGCCGGCAGCTCGAGGTCCAGGAGCTTCACGGAGGCGAGCTCGCGCAGCTCGAACAGGTTCCCCGCCACCGCCGCCAGCAGGTTCGGGATCGACGGGCCGAAGTTGCGCAGCGGGAACGCCACCCGTAGGTGCGCGGCGCTCAGCCGCGCACCGGCCGGCCGCTGGGCGCCGGGCAGGACCGCCTCCGGGCACTCCGGCACCGGGTCAAGCGCCACGATCGTCGCGGCGTGCCGCTCGCGCACCTCGTCGGTCTCACCCGGGACGCGCACGAACGTGCCGGTGGACTGTTCGCCGGCCAGCACGGCCGCCGCACGCTCGATCGGCAGATACGACTGGATGAAGTACTCGGCGACGACAGCCTCGGCGCCGTCCGGCCGCGCCATCCCCTCAGGCGATCGCGATCGGCCGGACGAAGGAGCCGGTCGCCCCGCTGATCTTCGGGGGCAGCACGATGAACAGGAACTCGTGCACCCCGTCCTCGCCGAGCTCCTCGAGGTTCATGTTCTCCACCATGTGGATGCCCGCCTCGATCAGCACGCGCATGTGCACCGGGTGCGGGTTGTCGGGGATGATCGAGGGCATGACCTCGACGGCCTCGTTGTCGGACCCGAGCATCACCGGGTCGCACTCGAGGATCCGCTCGGCCACGTCGAGCGTGATGCCGGAGCCGCGCGTCTCCTCCCAGCCGGCCGGGTCGTGCCAGGCGGCCATCTGCCCGGTGCGCACCAGGACGGCGTCGCCCTTGCGCAGCGTCGTGCCCTGCGCCGCGAGGGCGGCGTCGAACTCGGCCAGCGAGACCGCGTAGCCCTTGGGCAGCCGCGTGTGTTCGAGGTGGCGCGCCATGTCCACGAGCACCCCGCGGCCGATGATCGCCGGCAGCTCGGAGGCGTCGGCGTCGAGCAGCCCGAAGTCGCCCACGCGCGCGGACCCCGGGGCGCCGCCGTGGCCGTGGTCGTCGGCGCCGCAGGTGATGTGCCCGAGCGCGTCCATGTGCGCACCCGAGTGCAGCCCCGTGATCATCAGGTCCGACACGAAGTGGATGCCGGCGCTGTTGTGGCGCGCGTCGAGCCATTCCTGGTCTCCCTGCGCGCGGATGCCGGCCGGCGAGCGATAGGTCATGATCTGGAAGGGCGGGTGCCCCGGCCACAGGGGCATTCCCATGTATCGGCCGGGGTCGAGGTCGTACACACGCCCGGTGCGGGCGAGCTGCAGCGCCTCGAGCACCGACGACTGGATGGCGGTCACCGGTTCCATTGCTCCTCCTTCTTCAAGCCGCAGTGCGGCCTTGGCGTGCGCGGATATCGATCAGGACGGCGACGAGCAGCACGACGCCGATGACGATGCTCTCGTAGGAGCTGGCGACGTTCATCAGCTGCATCCCGTTCTGCAGTGAGGTTGTGAGCAGCGTGCCGAGCAGCGCGCCGGCCACCGTGCCGGTGCCGCCGAAGAGGCTCGTGCCGCCGATCACCGCGGCGGTGATCACGTCGAGCTCCAGCCCGCTCTCGGCGCCCGGCGCGGCGCTGGCCACGTAGGCGACCAGGATCAGGCCGGCGACGGCGTAGAGGACCCCCTGCACGACGAAGGTCACGAATACGTGACGGCCGACCTGCACGCCGGCGAGCACCGCGGCGCGCTCGCTACCGCCGATGGCGTAGAGCCGCCGGCCGAACGGCGTGTGCTTCGCCGTGACGTTCACGAGCACGGCGGCCACGGCGACGATCAGGACGGGGACGGGCAGGCCCTGGTAGCTGAGCGAGATGTACAGCAGCGCGCCGACGATCACCGCCATGCGCACCGTGGGCGCCGCGATTGTCCGCGCGAGACTCGCCCCGAGCCCGGCGGCGAGGCGGGCGGAGTGCTCGCGATACCCGAACGCGACGACGCCGGCCATCAGCACGGCGCTCAGGACGATCGTGAGCCAGTTCGGCAGCGTCCCGTCGGCGATGCCCAGCAGCGAGGGGTCGGCCGGGAGCGTCTCGCCCGAGGTCAGCGACAGGGCAAGGCCGCCGATGGCCAGCAGGCTGGCCAGCGTGACGATGAACGACGGCACGTTGCCCACCGCCACCCACAGTCCCTGCCAGACGCCGATGACCGCACCGAGCGCGAGCGTGGCGATCACGGCCAGCGGGGCGCTCATGCCCAGCTTCGTGCTGGCGTACGCAGCGGCCAGACCCGAGAACGCGACGGTCGAGCCCGGCGAGAGGTCGATGTTGCCGGTGACCATCACCAGCACGATCCCGACCGCCAGGACCGCGGTGATCGAGCCCTGCACGCCGAGATTGGTCAGGTTGCGCGAGCTGAGGAACAGCCCGTCGGTGAGGATCTGGAAGACGATGAAGACCGCGATGATCACCACGATCAGGCCGCTGGTCCGCAACGCACCGACGCGCAGCCACGGCAGTCGCGCGAGCGGCGCCGGGTCGGCGCCGGGCGCGGGCCGCCCGCCGACCGGCGACGAGATCTCCTGCTGAGTGCTCATGACGATCGCTCCATCTGTCGATTAGCCCGCGACCGCCGCACCGAGGACGTCGTGCGCCGTCGCGTCCGCGCGGTTCCAGGACGCGACGAGGCGGGCGCGCCGCATCACGTGGACCTCGTCGCCCATCCCCAGCACCTCGTCCAGGTCCGACGACACGAGGAGGACGGCCAGCCCCTCGGCGGTCAGCGCTTGGATGATCCGGTAGATCTCGGCCCGGGCGCCGATGTCGATGCCGCGCGTCGGATCCTCGAGGATCAGCAGCCGCGGCTCCGCCGGGATCCAGCGCCCGAGCGCGACCTTCTGCTGGTTGCCGCCGCTCAGGCTCGCGACCGGGTCCCAGACCGACGCGGACCGGATCGACAGGCGCTGGCGCAGCTCGGTCGCCTGCCTCGCGACGCGCGCAGCGGCAATGAGGCCCCCCGAAGGCCGCGCGAAGCGCCCGAGGCTCGGCAGCGCCAGGTTCTCGGCGATCGACATGGCGGCCACCGACCCCTGGCCGGGATCACCGCCGACATAGCCGATGCCATGCCGGACCGCGAGCGTGGGCGATCCCAGCGCGAGCGGCTCCCCGTCGAGGCGCACGTGGCCGGCGGCCGCCTTGCCGTGGAAGCCGAAGATCGCCTGGGCGAGGACCCCGGCGCCGGAGCCGACGACGCCGAACACCGCGACGATCTCGCCCCGGCGCACCGTCAGCGAGGCCTCTTCCACGAGGTGACGACCCGTCACCGGCTCGGCGATCGTCAGGTCCTCGACCGAGAGAACGGCCGGGGCGTCGCGCCGGGTCGGCCGCGCCGGGTAGATGTCGCCGAGCGCGCGCCCGGTCATCGCGCGCACGATCTCGCGCTCATCGAACGGGTTGCCAGACCGGCTGCGATCGCACTCGAACTCCCCGGCCACGGCGCCGTCGCGCAGCACGGTGATCGTCTGGGCGACGCGGCCGATCTCCGACAGGCGGTGCGAGATGTAGAGGACGGCCACGCCGCTCTCGCGCAGCGCCTGGATGCGCTCGAACAGGATGTCGGTCTCCGCCGCGCTCAGACGGCTGGTCGGCTCGTCGAGGATCAGCACCTTCAGGCCGCCCGCCAGCGCGTGGAGGATCGCGACCATCTGCTGCTCGGCCTGCGTCAGGCTCGTCATCGGGCCCGTCAGGTCGATGTGGTCGAGCTCGAGCTCCATGCTCTGCGCGAGCGCCCGTGCCTCCACGAGCATCCGCCTGCGATCCGTCAGCGGTCCGCGGCGGATCTCGCGGTTGAGGAAGATGTTCTCGGTGACGCTGAGCCCCGGGACGATCGCCAGCTCCTGCGGCACGAGGTAGATTCCCGCCTCCTCGGCCTCGCGGACCGACCTGAAGCTCACCGCGTCGCCGGCCAGCGACATCTCCCCCTCGTACGTGCCGTGCGGGATCGCGCCGGCGATGATCTTCACCAGCGTCGACTTGCCGGCGCCGTTCTCGCCGAGGATGGCCCGCACTTCGCCCGGCCGCACGGCCAGGGAGACGCCGCTGAGGGCCTGGGTCGCCCCGAAGCGCTTGCGGATGTCCTCGACCGCGAGGCCGGTGGCGGGCTCAACCGCGATGGCGCCCATGCCCGCCCCCACCGTCCGCCCCGCGCCGGGGCCCGGCGGACGGAGGGATCGTGTGCGTGGTCATCGGACCGCGCGGCTCAGGGCCCC
>JAICUS010000072.1 GCA_025935735.1 Solirubrobacteraceae bacterium
AACCGCTTCCTGTCCGACGAACAGATCCGCGCGGTCGCCGACCGCGACGGCGTCATCGGCCTCGCGCTGCTCAACGACTTCCTGCAGCCGGGCTGGCACGCGGGCGACCCGCCGGTCACGCTGGCCGAGCACGCCGCCGCCCACCTGCGCCACATCGCCGGGATCGCCGGCTGGGAGCGCGTGGGGATCGGCTCCGACGTCGACGCCGGCCACGGCCGCGCCGAGACGCCCCACGAGCTCGACAGTGCGGCGGACTGGCCGCGCATCGCGGCCGTCGTGCCCGAGGAGTCCCGCGCCGCCGTGCTCGGCGGCAACTGGCTGCGCTTCCTGCGCGCCGCGCTGCCCGCCGGCTGACCGGCGCCTCAGACGCCCTCGTCGCCGACCCGCAGCACGTGCTGGAACGCGGCCGGCCAGGGGAGCTGCGCCGCTTCGCCGAGCTCGGACTGCCGGAACTCCTCGGTGCGCCGCCACTGCGGGACGACCACGGCATCGGTCGCGCGAACGATGTTCTCGGCGTGCCACTCCGAGATCCCCAGGCGCGCCGCGACCTCGGACAGCAGCATCATCTCGGGCTCGCCGAACCACGGGCCCATGTAGAGCCGCCAGACGTCCTCCAGCAGCCCGCCCTGGGCCGTGACGTAGGCCACCGTGAGCTCGCGCAGCTTGGCGCGGGCCGGGTCGTGCATGTCCGCCTCGTGCCAGCGGGCGAGCGACTCGGGCGTGTGTCTGACCACGCTCATCGCCGGTCACCGTAGACCCCGGTCAGACGGTCGTCAAGGCGCTCAACGCACGCTTACACTCGTGGCCCATGTCGGACCGACATCCGGACCCGGTCACCCTTCAGAGCGCCTTCGGGGAGCAGTTGCGGCGGCTGCGTCAGGAGCAGGGTCTGACCCTGGAGGAGATCTCCAAGACGAGCGGGCTGAGCATCGGCGGCCTGAGCCAGATCGAGCGCGGGAAGGGCAATCCGGCGTTCTTCACGCTGATCAAGATCGCGCACGCGCTCGACGTCCCCGTGGCCCGCCTGCTGCACGTCGAGCGGACCGCGTCGCCGGTCGTGCGCCGGGGCGAGCAGCGCGAGCTGAGCCCGCACGTCATCGACGACGAGGGCGTCTCCGCGCTGATGATGACTCCCGACCTCGACCGGTCGCTGCAGGTCGTGCGCTACATCATCCCGCCGAGGGTGACGACCGAGGACGCGCCGTTCGCCCACGCCGGGGAGGAGTTCATCACCGTGCTGCGGGGCGCGCTCGTGGTCAGCGTCAACGGGACCGCGTTCGCGCTCGGGGAGGGCGACTCGATCTCGTTCGACAGCGCACTGACCCACTGGTTCGCCAACGCCGGCTCCGAGACTGTGGAGATGATGTTCGTCTGCACGCCGCCCACGTTCTGAGCGCGGCTTGACAGAGTGAAATTGTGCGCTTAGATTGAAATGGCGCCGCGGGCGGTCGTCCCCCGGGCGATCTCTTTCATGTCCTCTGCGCCCCCCGTACCGACGGTCGCCGTTCCCTACCTGGAGCTCGAGCGCTTCTGCCGGGCCTGCGCCGGGCGGATGGGGTTCAGCGCCGCCGACGCCGAGACGTTCGCCGACGTGCTCCTGGCCGGGTCGCTGCGGTCGCTCCCCGGCCAGGGCCAGGGCGTGTCGCGGATCGGCAGCTATTACGAGCGCATCCGGCGCGGGGTCATCGACCCGGCGGCGCAGCTGGAGACCGTGAGCCGCGGGCCGGCCGTGGCGCTCACGGACGCCCACCGCGCCTCCGGCCACGTCGCGGCCACGCGGGCCATGGAGCTCGCGCTGGACATCGCGGCCGAGGCGGGGATCGCGGCCGTGGGCGTGCGCGACAGCACCCACTTCGGCGTCGCCGCCTATTACGCCGAGCGTGCCCTGGAGCGCGGATGCATCGGGCTCTCGTTCACCAACGCCGGCCCGGAGATCGCCCCCTGGGGCGCGTCGGCCGCCGTGGTGGGGACGAACCCGTGGGCGGTCGCGGTGCCCACCGGGCGCGCCTGGCCGGTCGTACTCGACATGGCCAACAGCACGTCGGGCAAGGGCATGATCCGCTGGCACGAGCGCCTCGGGCTGCCGATCCCCGACGACTGGGCCTACACGGAGACGGGCGAGCGCACCACCGACCCGTCCGCGGCCATGCTCGGCGCGCTGTTCCCCCTGGGCGGCCCGAAGGGCTATGCGCTGGCGGTGATCGTCGACGCGTTGACCGGCGTGCTCACCGGCTCGGCTTTCGGGCTCGACTGCTTCGGGCCCGACCATCAGGACGTCGGCCATCTGCTGATCGCCATCGACATCGCCCGCTTCACCCCGCTCGCGGACTTCACGGCGCGGATGGACGCGCTGATCGAGCAGATCGTCTCGGCGCCGCTCGCACCCGGCGCCGAGGCGGTCAAGCTCCCAGGGCAGATCGAGTGGGAGCGCGCACAGCAGCGCCTGCGCGACGGCGTCCCGATCGACGCCGAGCGCCTGGACGAGCTGCGCACGGTCGCCGAGGCGCTGGACGTCGCCCCGCTGGAGGCCGGTTGATCCCCGCGAGCGACCTCGGGGCCGGCTACGCGGCGCTGCGCGACGAGCTCGATCCGGCGATCCAGGCGATCCTGGCCGGCGGCGAGTACGAGCGCGGCGAGGACCTGTGGCGGCTCGAGGAGGAGCTCGCCGCGGCCTGCGGCGTGGCCCACGCCGTCGCGGTCGGCAGCGGGCTGGCCGCGCTGTTTCTCGCCCTACGGGCGCTCGGCGTCGGGCCGGGCGACGAGGTGATCGCCCCGCCGAACACGGACATCTCGACCTGCGCGGCGATCAGCCACACCGGCGCGGCGTTCGTGTGGGCCGACGTCGACGAGGCCACCCACAACCTCGACCCCGCGCGGGTGGCCGAGGCGATCACGCCGCGCACCAGGGCGATCGTGGCCGTGCACCTCTACGGGCTCCCCGCGCCGGTGGACGAGCTGCGCGCGCTCGCCGAGCCGCGGGGCATCGTGCTCGTCGAGGACGCCGCGCTGGCCTTCGGCGCACGGGTCGGCGACCGTCCCGCCGGCTCGCTCGGCGACGTCGCCGCGTTCAGCTTCGCGCCGGCCAAGGTCCTCGGCGCCTACGGCGACGGCGGGTTGATCACCACCGATGACGGTGCCCTCGCCCGCCGCGCCCGGCTGCTGGCCGGCTACGGCGAGCCGTTCCGCGAGGCCATGGCCGGGCCCGACGGCCGCCAGCGGCTCGAGGCCGAGGGCTATCACAGCCACCTCGACCTCCTCCAGGCGGCCGTCCTGCGCGTCAAGCTGCGCCACCTGCCGGCCGCCGCCGCGCGCCGCCGCGCGCTGGCCGCCCGCTACGACGCCGGGCTGGCCGGCTCGCCGGTGATCGTCCCGCCGGTTCCCGCCGGCGTCACCCACGCCTATCGCAACTACGTCGTCCGCGTCCCGCGGCGCGACGCCGTGCGCGCCGCGCTGGCCGCGCGCGGCATCGAGACCGCGCTGCTCTACGTCCCGCCGCTGCACCGGCAGCCGGTCTACCGCGGTCGCGCCGCCGGGCCGTTCCCGATCGCCGACCGGCTCGCGGAAGAGCTGCTGTGCCTGCCCATGTACCCAGAGCTCGCCGACGACGACGCCGACCGGGTCGCGCTCGAGCTGCGACGCGCCGTGGAGGCGACCACATGACCGACGTCATCGACCTGTCCGCCGAGCACCTCGGCCTGCCCACGCCCGATCACGTGCGCCAGGGGGCCAAGGACGCCCTCGACGCGGGCGAGACGCATTACACGACCCGCCCGGGGATCAACCCCCTACGCCGGGCCGTGGCCGAGAAGCTGGCCGCCGAGAACGGCATCGCCGTGCATCCCGAGCGGGAGGTGCTGATCACCTGCGGCGAGCAGGAGGCGCTCTGGGTCGCGCTGCACGTGCTGCTCGAGCCCGGCGACGAGGCGATCCTCGCCCCGCCGGCCCGTGAGGGCGACGCCGACATCGTGCGGATGGCCCGCGCCACCCCGCACGTGCTCGCGGCCGATCCCGACCGGGGGCTCCGCCTCGACGCCGACGCCGTGGCCCGGGCGGTGACCGACCGCACCAAGGCGATCCTCCTGCGCGCGCCCGGCCTGATCGCGCCCGGCGAGGGGGAGCTGGGCGCGCTGGCGAGCGTCGCGGGCGAGCACGACCTGACCGTCATCGCCGTCGAGAGCCTGGAGCCGCTGCTGCACGACGGCGCGGTGCACCACAGCATCGCCGCGCTCCCGGGGATGGCCGAGCGCACGGTCACCATCAACGGCTTCTCGGCCATCTGGGGGCTCGAGGCCTGGCGCGTGGCCTACCTGGCCGGACCGGAGGCGCTGCTGGAGCCGATGATCGCCCTCAAGCAGGCGCTGAGCATCTGCAGCCCGGCCGTCTCGCAGTACGCCGCGCTGGCGGCCGTGCTGGGGCCGCAGGACCGGGTCGCCGAGGCGCGGGCCGAGGTGCGGGCCAGGCGCGCCGCGCTGGTGGGCGCGCTGGACGAGGGCGGCGCCCGCTGCGTCGCGCCCGCCGCGGGCTGGCACGTGCTGGTGCAAGCCGGCGAGGAGGTCGCGACGGCGGCCGGCGTGCGCGCCGCGCAGGGCGACACCGCGGGCCTGTCCGGCTGGCTGCGGCTCTCGCTCACCGAGCCGCCCGAGCGCCTGCGGGACGCCGGCCGGCGGTTGGCCGCCGCGCTTACTGGACCCGAATCCGAGGAGACGGCATGACCACCGAGCCGACGACCACCAGCCCGGGAGGCGATCGGCTCGCCGATGGCGGCACCCGCGTCCGCTATGGCCTGATGGACCTGGCCGCGGAGATGGGCGACGTGATCGCGCTCGGCCGGGGCGACCCCGACCTGCCCACGCCGCTGCACATCGTCGAGGCGGCCAAGGCGGCGATCGACCGCGGCGACGCCGACCGGGTGAGCGATCCGGCCGGCACGCCCGAGCTGCGCGCGGCGGTGGCCGACAAGCTGCGGCGCGAGAACGGCGTCGAGGTCGGCGGGCCGGACGGGGTGGTGGTCACCACCGGGGGTCAGGAGGGCCTGTTCCTGGCCGTCCAGGCACTGCTGGAGCCAGGTGATGAGATCCTCGTACCGGACCCCCGCTACACGTCGTACGACATCGCGATCAAGATGGCCGGCGCCTCCATGGTGTCCGTGCCCACGCGCGAGGCCGACGGGTTCGACCTGGACCCCGGCGAGGTCGAGCGGCGGATCACGCCGCGCACCCGGGCGCTGCTGCTGATCTCGCCCAACAACCCGACCGCCGGGACGGTCACGCCGGGCAACCTCCGCGCGCTGGCCGAGGTCGCGCAGCGCCACGACCTCTACGTGATCTCCGACGAGATCTACGAGAAGCTCGTCTATGACCCGCACGAGCACCTGAGCATCGGCTCGCTGCCCGGCATGGCCGAGCGGACCGTGACGGTGAACGGCTTCTCGAAGACGTTCTGCATGACCGGCTGGCGGCTCGGCTACCTCGGAGGGCCGCAGGCGCTGATGGCCAAGGCGCGCCGCCAGAAGGCGATCGTCAGCACGTGCGCGCCGGTGGTCTCGCAGGCGGCCGGCGTGGCCGCGCTGACCGGGCCGATGGACGTCATCGAGTCCTACCGCCAGATCTACACACGCCGGCGCCGGATCGTGCTCGACACGCTCGATCGCCTGGGGATCCGCTACGGCGAGCCGCGCGGCGGCTTCTACGTCTTCCTCAACGCGGCCTCGACGGGGATCCCCGCTCCCGAGCTCTCGCGCAAGCTGCTCGAGGAGGCGCGCGTGCTGATCTTCCCCGGTACGGGCTTCGGCGAGGCCTGGACGGACTACATGCGGCTGGCCTGGCTCGTCCCGGAGCCCGAGCTCATCGAGGCCATGCGGCGCATCGAGGCGGTGCTCGGCGGATGAGCGAGTTCGTCATCGCCTGGGTGGACGAGCAACCGGAGGACGACGTCGCGCTGGGCAACGAGCTCGTCCCGGATGGCTTCCGGGTGGTCAACCTGGACGGCGATGGCGCCGACGCGCTGGTCACCAAGGCCGCCGCCGTGGATGCCTCGGTGCTCGCCGCCGCCCCGCGCGCGCGGTTCGTCCAGAAGTACGGCGGCCGGGAGGACGGCATCGACCTCGGCGCCGCCGGCGCGGCCGGCGTGACCGTCGCGACGATGCCGCTGCGCGGCTGCATCGCGGTGGCCGAGCTGGCCACGACGCTCATCCTCGCGCTGTCCAAGCAGCTCGTCGTTGCCCATGCCGCGACGGTCGAGGGCCGCTACCGCGAGCTGGGGCTCACGCCCGAGCCGACCAGCCAGCGCAAGTTCGCCTTCCAGTGGATGAAGCTGCCGCAGCTGCTGGAGGTGCACGGCCACACGCTGGGCATCGTCGGCTACGGGGAGATCGGCACCGAGGTCTCGGTGCGCGCCCGGGCGCTGGGTATGCGGGTGCTGTACACGAAGCGCACGCCGCTGCCCGAGGCGATCGAGCGGCGGCTCGGCGTGGCCTACCGGGAGCTGGACGACCTGCTCGGGGAGGCCGACTTCGTGCTGCTCTCGCTCCCGCACACGCCCGAGAGCGACAAGATCATCGGCGCGCGCGAGCTCGCGCTGATGCGCCCGGAGAGCTACCTGGTCAACATCGCCCGCGGGCCGTTGGTGGACGAGCCGGCGCTCGTCGACGCGCTCTCGTCCGGGCGCCTGCGCGGCGCGGGGCTGGACGTGTTCGTCGAGGAGCCCGTGCCCTACGACAACCCGCTGCTCGCGCTGGACAACGTCATCGTCACGCCGCACATCGGGGGCGGCACCGGCGGCGCGCGCGTGAACCAGATGAGCGACGTGCTGGCCAATGTGGTGCGCTTCGCCCGCGGCGAGGCGCCCCTGCACGTGTTGAAGGAGGGCTGATGCTGCGCACCAACGCCGACTCGCTGGTCGAGGTCTCCGTATCCGGGGAGGTCTGGCCCCCCGGCCTGAACCGCCTCCCCTACCAGGCCACGTCGGAGGGCCGGGCGACCGTGGGCATCGGGATGTCGGGGATCTGCTTCACCCACCGCTGCGGCGACCCGGCCTTCGGCTGGGAGGTCGACCACCTGGAACCGGGCGTGTCGGTGCGCAACCCACTCGACGGCCCGGAGCACGCGTTGCACTACCTGGCCTGCATGGGCAACGAAGCGGTCGTGACCTCCGGCGCCTGTGCCGGAGCGAGGGGCACGCTCACCGGCGAGCATGCGCACCTGCTCGTGGACTTCCCGCCCGCCGACATCGAGCTGCTGGCCATCGGCGACCGCATCCAGATCCGGGCGCTCGGCACGGGGCTGGAGCTGCTCGACCATCCCGGTGTGCTCACGCACAAGGTCAGCCCGCGGCTGCTCGAGGCGCTGCGGCTCGACACGGCCGCCGACGGCTCGCTGCTCGTGCCCGTGGTCGACGAGATCCCGGCGTACCTGATGGGGTCCGGCGCGGAGCTCATGGCCGACTACGTCGACCAGGACTTCATGACCGGGGACCGCGCCCACATCGCCGAGCTCGGCCTCGACCGCCTGCGCCTGGGCGACGTCGTGGCCGTCCCGGACACCAACCACACGTGGGGCCGCGGCTACCGCAAAGGCGCGATGACCATCGGCCTCATCATCCATGGCGACTCGGCCTGGACCGGGCATGGGCCCGGGGTCCTCGACCTCCTGACCTGCGCCGAGGAGCAGGTCATCACCACCGTGCGCGATCCCGAGGCCAACATCGCCGTCCGGCTCGGGCTGCGCACGCGCGAAGAGATCGACGCCCGCCGCCCGGGCGACCATGTCAGCTCCTACGCCGTGATCGGCTGATCGCAGGGGGAATCGCCGTGTTCGACAACCGCAGCCAGATCGTCGGCGTGGCCGTCCAGGGCCAGGTCTCCTCGCCCGA
The DNA here is from genome assembly GCA_025935735.1 of Solirubrobacteraceae bacterium. The sequence continues at coordinate 7,870 of JAICUS010000072.1, forward strand.
GCTGCCCACGCTGCCCGCCAGCCCGTACGTGATCGGCGCGGACGGCCGGCCGCGCCTGCTCGTCCCGCCGGGCGGCATCGTCTACAACGTGCGCGTCGGCGACAGCGCGTTCGGTTGGGCCGCGGACATGGTCCAGCCGGGCGTGAGCATCAAGAGCCCCGCCGACGGCCCGAACCACGCGCTCAATGTGATCGCCTGCCTGGGCAACGAGGCGATCGTCGCGAGCGGTGCGGCGCGCGGCGCGCGCGGCACCGTGGTGGGCAAGAGCGGCCGCTTCGCCGACCACGTCATCGTCCACTTCGCCGCCGACGTGCTCGAGCGCCTCGCCATCCAGGACAAGGTGCTCGTCCGCGCGCTGGGCCGCAGCCTCGCGCTCAGCGACTACCCGGACGTGCAGCTCAAGAGCTGCTCGCCGGCGCTGCTGGACGCGCTGGAGGTGCGCGCCGACGAGCCCGGCGTGCTCACTGTCCCGGTGGCCGCCGAGGTGCCGCCGCAGCTGGCGGGCGCCGGCGCCGGCCTGGGCGCCGAGAGCGGGGCGATCCAGATCCAGACCGAGGACGAGGCGGCGCTGCGTGCGGCCGGGCTGGACGGCCTGCGCCTCGGCGACATCGTGGCGCTGCGCGACTTCGACACGCGCTGGGGCCCGGGCTACCTCGCCGGCGCCACGACGATCGGCGTGGTCGCGCACGGCGACAGCCCGCGCGGCGGCCACGGGCCGGGCGTGACGCCGCTGATGACCGCGGCGGGCGCGCGCCTGAAGCCCGAGCTGCGGTCCGAGCGCAACCTGGCCGACCTGCTGGGCCTGCGCGCGGCGGAAGAGGCGGCGGCGTAGCGGCGGGATGGGCGTGCTGGAAGACCGGGTGGCGCTCGTGACGGGCGCCGGGGCGGGCCTGGGCCGGGCCGTCGCGCTCGCCCTCGCCCGGGCGGGCGCGCGGGTCGTCGCCGTCTCGCTGCATGCGTCCGAGCTGGAGGAAGTGGCCGCGGCGGCCGCGGCGGAGGGGCTGGAGCTGGAGCCGGTCGCCGCCGACGTCGGCGACGCCGAGCGGACCGGTGCGGTGGCCGCGCAGATCCTGGACGCGCACGGCCGGGTCGACGTGCTGGTCAACAACGCCGGGATCATCGCGGTCAAGCCGATCGAGGAGACCACGCCGGCGGAGTGGGACAAGATCCTGGCCACCAACCTGCGCGGCCCGTTCCTGTACTCGCGCGCGTTCATCCCGGCCATGAAGGCGCGCGGCGAGGGCCTGATCGTGAACGTCACCTCCGAGTCCGGCATCCGCGGCTTCGTGGGCGAGTCGGCCTACTGCCCCTCGAAGTTCGGCCTGGAGGGGCTGACGCGGACGCTCGCGCTCGAGCTCGAGCCGTTCGGCATCCGGGTGGTCTCCGTCACACCCGGCAAGGCCATGCGCACGCCGATGTCCGAGACCACCTACGACGCCGCGGCGCGCGCCGAGTGGGTCGACCCTCGCGAGCTGGCGCCGGGGTTCGTGGCGCTGGCCGCGTCGCGCGACCCGGCGATCACCGGCGGGCGCTACGACGCCTGGAAGCTCGCGCGGGAGGCGCTCGGGTAGATGGGGCGCTTCCGCTTCCTGCGCGGCCGGCTGCTGCAAGCCGTCCCGGTCGTGTTCGGCGTGACCGTGGTGGCGTTCTTCATCCTGCGGCTGATCCCGGGCGACCCGACGTCGGTCATGCTCGGCGCCCACTGGACGCCCCAGCGCGCCGCGGAGCTGCGGCACACGCTCGGTCTCGACCGGTCGATCGCCGAGCAGTACCGGCTGTTCATCGGCAACCTGTTCAAGCTCGACCTGGGCGACTCGATCTACTACCGGCGCTCGGTCAGCGCGCTGATCGGCGAGCGGCTCCCGGTGACGCTGTGGCTGGCCGTCTACTCGACGGTCCTGGCGATCGTCATCAGCGTCCCGCTGGCCACGCTCAGCGCGCTGCGGCGCAACGGCGTGGTCGACCAGGCCACGCGGGTCAGCTTCCTGGTGATCTTCGCCATGCCGCCGTTCTGGGTGGGCCTGATCCTCATCCTGCTGCTGGGGCTCAACCTGCAGATCTTCCCGGTGTCGGGTTACGGCACGGGCGTCGGCGGCCACCTCTATCACCTGTTCCTGCCGGCGCTGACGATCGCGCTGGGCTTCGGGGCGATCCTCACGCGCACGCTGCGCAACAGCATCCTCAACGTGCTCCAGGCCGACTATCTCGACACGGCCCGGGCGAAGGGCCTGGGCGGCCTGCGCGTCCTCAACCGGCACGTGCTGCGCAACGCGCTGATCTCGGCGGTGACCGTGATCGGCGTCAACCTCGCCTACCTCGTCGGCAGCACCGTGATCATCGAGAACGTGTTCGCGCTGCCCGGGCTGGGGCAGCTGCTGGCGTTCTCCATCAGCACCCGCGACCTCGCGGTCGTGCAGGGGATCATCCTCGTCTTCGGCCTCTGCGTGGTGGCGATCAACCTGCTCACCGACGTCGCCTACGCGGTCATGGACCCGCAGGTCTCGTTCGACTGAGATGAGCGAGATCCTCAATGAGCCCGTGGCCGGCCCCGTCACCCTGGCGACGACGCCGCGCACGCCGTTCTCGTGGGCCCGGCTGCGCGGGCGCGTGCCGCTGGTCATCGGCATCGTGCTGGTGGTCCTGATCGTGCTCTCCGCGGTGTTCGCGCCGCTGCTCGCGCCGTACGACCCGAACGAGCAGGACCTGGTGAACGCGCTCGCCCCGCCCGGCACGGCCGGTCACCTGCTGGGCACCGACCAGTTCGGCCGCGACCTGCTCAGCCGCGTGCTCTTCGCGGGCCGGGTCGACCTGCTGATCGCGTTCGCCGCGACCTGCGTGACGATGACCTTCGGCTCGCTCTACGGGCTGGTCAGCGGCTTCTCCGGCCGCCGCGTCGACGCCGTGCTGATGCGGATCGTCGACGTCGTCTTCGCCTTCCCGCTGATCGTGCTCGTGCTGGCGGTCATCGCCATCCTGGGCAGCGGGCTGCTGAACATGCTGATCGCCATGTGGGCGGTCACGTGGGTGCCGTACGCGCGCATCGTGCGCGGCGAGGTGCTGGTGCTCAAGCAGCGCGACTACACGGTGGCCGCTCGCGCGCTCGGCTACGGCAACGCCCGGATCATGTTCCGCCACGTGCTGCCCAACGCGGCCGCCCCGGCTCTCGTGTACGGGATGGTCGACGCGGTCAACAATGTGAGCATCGGCGCGGCGCTCGGCTTCCTCGGGCTGGGTGTGGCCGACCCCACGGCGGAGTGGGGCAAGATGATCGCCGACGCGCAGGAGTACATCGCCACCAACTGGTGGCTCGCCGCGGTGCCGGGCGTGATGATCGCGCTGTTCGGGCTCGGGCTGAGCCTGATCGGCGACAACCTGGCCGACTGGCTGCGAGGGGAGCGATGATGGGCGCGACGGACGACCGGGCCCTGGCCGCCGCCGCGGCCGCCCCGGCGGCCGGCGGCGAGCCGGTGCTGGCGGTGCGCGACCTCCAGGTCCGCTACGAGGGCACGCGCACGGTGCACGCGGTCAACGGCGTCAGCTTCGCTGTCGGCGCGGGAGAGATCTTCGGCCTGGTCGGCGAGAGCGGCTGCGGCAAGAGCGCGACGCTGCGGGCCATGATCGGGCTGTTGCCCAAGTCGGCGCACGTGGCGGGCGAGGTGCGCTTCGGAGGCGACGACCTGCTGGCGATGCGCGAGCGCGAGCTGCGGGCCGTCCGCGGCGCCGGCATCTCGATGATCTTCCAGGACCCGATGACCTACCTGAATCCGGTCCTGAAGGTGGGCGAGCAGCTCACCGAGACGCTGAGCCGGCACACGGACCTCGACCGCCGCGCGCGCCGGGCCCGGGCGGTCCAGCTGCTGCGCCAGGTCGGGATCGCGTCGGCCGAGCGGCGGGTGCGCCAGTACCCGCACGAGTTCAGCGGCGGCATGCGCCAGCGCGTGCTGATCGCCATCGCGCTGGCCTGCGGGTCCAAGGTCCTGCTGGCCGACGAGCCGACGACCGCGCTCGACGTGACCATCCAGGATCAGATCCTGCGCCTGCTGCGCGAGCTGCGAGCCGAGCTGGGGATGAGCATCGTGCTGGTCAGCCACGACCTGGGCGTGATCGTCCAGACGTGCGACCGCGTGGCCGTGATGTACGGCGGCCAGGTGGTGGAGTCCGCGCCGGTGCGCGAGCTGCTGCGCGCGCCCCGGCACCCGTACACGGTCGGCCTGGTCGAGTCGCTGCCGCGGCCGGCGAACCCGAGCCGGTTCCTGAAGCCGATCGGCGGCTCGCCGCCCAGCCTGCGCGAGGCCCCGCGCACGTGCGTGTTCGAGCCACGCTGCCCGCTGGCCGAGGAGGCCTGCCGGGAATGGGACACAGAGCTGCTCGACGTCGGGCCGGCGCACGCCTCGCGCTGCCGGCGCCACAGCGCCGTGGAGGCTCCGGTTGTCTGAGACGCCGCTGGTCGAGGCCCGTGGGCTGAGCAAGCACTACCGCGTCGGGCGCGGAATGCTCGGCCGTGGCGCCGACGTGCTGCGCGCGGTCGACGACGTCTCGTTCGCCCTGCCGAGCGGGACGACGGTCGGCCTGGTGGGCGAGAGCGGCTGCGGCAAGAGCACGCTGGGCCGGGTCCTGCTGGCGCTGGAGAAGCCGACCAGCGGCGAGGTGCGCTTCGCCGGCCGGCCGGTCGACCCGGCCGACAAGCGCGCCGTGCGGCGGCTGCGCCGCGAGATCCAGATCATCTTCCAGGACCCGTACTCCTCGCTGAACCCGCGCCAGACCGTGCGCGGAGCGCTCGAAGAGGTCCTGCGCGTGCACGAGCTGTGCCCGCCGGGCGAGCGCCGGGCACGTGTGGACGAGCTGCTCGAGCGCGTGGGACTCGACCCCGCGATGGGCGACCGGCGCCCGCACGAGTTCAGCGGCGGCCAGCGCCAGCGCATCGTGATCGCCCGCGCACTGGCCGTCGGCCCGCGGTTCATCGTGGCCGACGAGGCCGTGTCCGCGCTCGACGTCTCGATCCGCGCGCAGATCCTCAACCTGCTGGTCACGCTGCAGGACGACCTCGACCTGACCTACCTGTTCATCTCGCACGACCTCGGCGTGGTCCGCCACATGAGCACGCGGATCGTGGTCATGTACCTCGGCCGCGTGGTCGAGGAGGCGGCCACCGGCGAGCTGTTCGACGAGCCGCTCCATCCCTACACGCAGGCGCTGCTGGCGGCGGTGCCCTCGGTGGACGCCGGCGAGTCGCGTCACGAGCGCGGGGTGGAGGGCGACCTGCCGAGCCCGCTCGACCCGCCGGCCGGCTGCCACTTCCATCCGCGCTGCCCGTTCGCCATGGAGCGGTGCCGCCACGAGTACCCCGCGACCCGCATCCGGGCGGGCGGGAGAACCGTGGCGTGCCATCTCTATGACGATTGACAGAGTGAAAATCTGCAACTAAGATGAAACCACGGCGGCCGCCCCGGCTGTCGGGGGAGTCGAGGAGGGCTCATCGATGATGTTCCTTCGCACGGCGCGCGCGCCCGCGCGCGGGTTCGGCTGGGCGGCCATCGTCGGCGCCGCCGCGCTGGCCGCCGGCTGCGGCGGCGGCGGTGCGGGATCCGGCGGTGCGGGCAGCACCGGCCAGGGCAAGTCGCTGGCCAAGGCGGCCGACGCCGGCGGCACCGGCTGCAAGAGCGTCAAGCGCGGCGGCACGCTGCGGTTCGGCGTCGACCAGGACGTCATCAGCTTCGACGCGCATGCCACGCAGGACAACGGCTCCCTGTGGGCGGACATGAACGTCTACGACCAGCTCGTCGAGCTGGCGCCCGACGCCAAGAAGGTGGTGCCCGGCCTCGCGCAGTCCTGGACGGTCTCCGACGGCGGTCGCGTGTACACGTTCCATCTGCGGCCGAACGCGAAGTTCTATGACGGCACCCCGGTCACGGCCGACGACGTGAAGTTCTCCTTCGACCGCGTCGAGGCGCCCAAGTCCCCGCTCAACTGGACGCTGTCGGCGGTCAAGTCCACCGACGTGGTGGACCCGCACACGGTCAAGGTCACGCTGGGCAAGCCGTACGCGCCGTTCCTCAACGACCTGACGCTGTGGGGCGCGTCGATCATGTCCAAGAAGGCCGTCGAGGGCGGCCAGGACCCGAAGACGCACCCGGTCGGCTCCGGGCCGTTCTCCGTGGCCGAGTTCAAGCCGGGCGACCACGTGCTGCTCAAGGCCAACCCGTACTACTGGGGCAAGGATTCCTGCGGCAACAAGTACCCGTACCTGGCCGCGGTCCGGCTGGACTACGTGCCCAACGACAACACGCGCATGACCGAGCTGCGCGGCGGCCAGCTCGACGCCGTGATGGACGTGCCGTTCAACCAGATCGGCTCGATCGACGCCGACCCCAAGCTCGTGGCTGCGGCGACGCCGCAGCTGGGCGTGATCGCCAGCGCGCTGAACATGACCCACGTCCCGCAGTTCCGCGACCCGAACGTGGTCAAGGCGATGAACTACGCGATCGACCGCCAGGCGATCGTCAAGAGCGTGTTCTTCGGCAACGCGAAGGCGGCGACCTCGCCGATCGACCCGGGCGTCTACTTCCACACCGACAGTTACGGCTATGCCTACGACCTCGCCAAGGCGAAGTCGCTGATGGCCAAGTCGAAGTACCCGAAGGGCTTCACCGTGACCTTCAGCCCGCCGGCCGGCGACCAGCTCGCCTCCTCGATCGCCACGATCATGCAGAGCCAGCTCAAGCAGATCGGCATCACGATGAAGATCGCGCCGGTCGACCAGACGACGGCGTTCGAGCGCCTGCAGAAGCAGCAGTTCGAGATGTCGTACACGTACGGCACCAGCGACAACCTGGACCCCAACGCGAACATGCTGTTCTGCTGCGTGTCCGACGGCGGGGCGAAGTCGGGCTACACGGGCTGGGTCGACAAGGAGGCGGACGCGCTGTACCGCAAGACCCAGGGCGAGCAGGACATGACCAAGCGCGGCCAGCTGTTCGACCAGTGGCAGAAGATCATCATGGACAAGCTGCCGATCCTCTGGCTGATCAACCCGACCAACCGGTTCGCGTTCGCCAACGACGTCCACGACTTCTTCATCCAGAGCACGGCGCACTACCCGCTCTGGGTGGCGTGGAAGGGCTAGTGGCCCCTCCCGCGGATACGCACGCCGCCTGGCGGCCGCTGATCGCCGCCTGGCGGCGTCCTCGACCACTTGAAATCCCAGAGGGATTCCGGCGGGTCTGCGTCCTTGCCAGCCGGCGCCAGCGACCCCCAGTCGACGCACGTACCCACGAGAGGAGCCACTAGCGGCCATGCCCGGGCTCGCCGTCGTCTCCGGCGCGCGCGTCGTCCTCGCGGACGGCGTGCGCGACCTCGACATCGTCATCGAGGACG
>JAICUS010000511.1 GCA_025935735.1 Solirubrobacteraceae bacterium
AACACCATGGGCGCCGATCTCGCGGAGAACGTGACCCCGGGCCCCGACGGCTCGGTCTACGTCGAGGCGATCGTGACGCCCGACCAGAAGGCGCAGTACGCGGCGCTCGGCTTCCAGCCGATCCGGACGGTGGCCGACGAGTCGACCTGGAAGCAGGCCACCGACGCAGCCGACGCGGCGGACCGCGCGCAGGCGGACGCGTTCCGCAACCTGCGGGCCGGCAAGGCCGTGGCCAACGCCCGCAGCAAGAGCCTGGCCGCCTCGGCGACCGACACGGTCAATGTGGGCCGCGCCGACTACTTCCAGAACTACGCCGGGCGCTTCATCTCGATCGAGGCGCACACGAGCGACGGCGGGGTCGACGACCGCGGCCGCTACGCGGGTCCCGCGATGACCGCCGAGTGGCTCGACGGCTCCGGCGCGTCGCAGGGCTCCGGCACGCTGTCGGCGTTCGTCGACGACGGCGTCTACCTCTACCACCGCATGCTGTTCCGCGTCGGCGCGGTCGGCGACGGCGGCACCATGCCGCCCACCGTGCGCGTGGCCAGCGCCGACGGCGGCGTGGACACGCTGGCCGTCAAGCAGTGGACGAGCACCGACGGCACGTCCTCGCCCGTCGGCTTCATCGACGACTTCAACGACAACTACGTCGACCCCCAGCAGGCCTACCAGCGCATCAGCGACCTGGCCGCGCAGTACCCGAACATCGCACAGGTCTACGACCTGCCGAACAAGACCAACGGCTACCAGCGCAAGTCGCAGGCGATCGTCGGCACGGCGACGCCGTACGACCCGCGCCTGGACTCGCAGAGCAGCGCCGGGAGCGTCTCCAACAGCGGGGCCGACCCCGACACCGGCAAGGCCGTCGTGGTCACCTCGCGCGTGTACGGGCAGGACGGCGGCAACAACGAGTCGATCGCCATCGCCGACCCGGCCGGCGCCCCCAACCAGGCGCTGTCGGTGTCCGTCTCCGGCAACGACATCACCGTCGACCCGGCGACCGACGCCGCGGGCAACGTCACGAGCACGTCGCAGCAGGTGGCCGACGCGATCAACGCGAACGCGGCCGCGTCGAACCTCGTGTACGCCGAGATCCTCACGTCCACGAGCTCGCGCGGCAGCGGCGTGGCGGTCAACGCCGGCAACGGCGTCGTGGCCCCGACGGCGAAGACGATGCTGTCGGACTTCCTGAAGGCCCCGGCGACGTATCCGCGCGGCCCGCAGACGGTCAAGATGCTCCGCATCGGCGCGCACCGCGACGGCTCCAAGACCGGCGTCTTCATCTACTGCCAGGAGCACGCCCGCGAGTGGGCCACGCCGCTGGTGTGCCTGGAGACGGCGCAGCGGCTGCTGGTCAACTACGCGACCGACCCGGAGACGAAGCGCCTCGTCGACAACCTCGACATCTTCATCATCCCGACGATCAACGCCGACGGCGCGGCGTTCTCCCGCTACGACTTCACCATGCAGCGGAAGAACATGTTCGACTACTGCGCCGGCGGCGACCTGGCCACCGGTCCGAACGGCCGCAACAGCTGGGGCGTCGACATCAACCGCAACTTCTCGGTGGGCTCGCTCTTCGACGGCTATGAGGGCGCGAGCACGACCTGCACCAGCGAGGTGTTCGCGGGCACGGGCGAGTTCTCCGAGCCCGAGTCGCGCAACGAGCAGTACGTGCAGAGCACCTACCCGAACATCAAGTTCGCCATGAACGTGCACTCCTCGGGCGGGTACTTCATGTGGCCTCCGGGCGCCTACAAGACCGACGGCCGCGTCCTGCTGCCGTACGCGTCCCCGGGCACCAACCAGTACTTCGAGCAGACCGCCCGGACCGTGCTGGACCGCATCAAGAGCTACCGCGGCACCGTCGTCATGCCGGCCCGCACGGGCCCCGTGGCCGACGTCCTGTACTCCGCGGCGGGCAACTCCGCCGACGAGGCCTACTACACGCACGGGATCATCGGCTACGACTTCGAGATCGGCGCGCAGCGGTTCACGCCGCAGGACAGCGGCACGGACCCCGGCCGCCTGTCGGACCCGGGCTTCACCCCGCCGTTCGCCAACGAGGGCCATGACGAGGGCATGGAGTTCGCCAACGGCAACTACGCCCTGCTCGGCGCCGCGCTGGACTACGAGAACGACACGACGCCGCCGACGGTGACGCCGGTGAGCTCGACGGGCTCGGACATCTCGCCGAGCTCGTACTCCGTCACGTTCGACCAGAGCGAGGCGGCGGACATCTGGTACACGACGGACGGCTCGACGCCGACCGAGAGCTCGGCCCACTACGGCCCGAACCTGACGCGCGGCCAGCCGGTGCCGATCCCGATCGTCGGGACGACCACGCTGCGCTGGCTGGCGAAGGACTTCAAGGGCAACGTCTCGACGGGGTCCAAGACGTTCTCCGTCGGCGGCACCGGCGGCGTCAGCGGCACGGTGCCGGCGACGCTGTCGCTCTCCCTGGGGGCGCCGGCGAGCTTCGGCCCGTTCACGCCCGGGATCGACAAGACCTACAGCGCCTCGACGCCCGCGACCGTCACCTCGACGGCCGGTGATGCGCTGCTGACGGTGTCGGACCCGGACACGGCGCATCCGGGTCATCTGGTCAACGGCTCGTACTTCCTGGCGCAGCCGCTGCAGATGCGGGCACGGGATCCGCGCACGCAGGGGTCGGCGTTCAACCCGATCGGGTCCTCGTACAACCTGATGACCTGGGACGGGCCGACTGCGAGCGACCCGGTGACGCTGGACTTCCAGCAGTCGATCGGCCGCGACGAGGCGCTGCGAACGGGCAGCTACGCCAAGACCCTGACCTTCACCCTGTCCACGACGAACCCGTAGCACCCCACGTGGAGGACTCTCCACGGTCAGTTGGTTGACAGCCGGGCCCGCAGGCGCAACCGTCGCGCGCAGTGGGTCCGGCTGCGGCCGGGGCAAACGAGAGGGTGGAGGGTTCCCGCATGCCACAGAGTTCCGCGGCGCGTACCGGACGCGCGCTGCTGGGCGTCGCGCTGGGGGTCGCGTGCCTGGCCGGCACGGCGAGCGTCGCGCGCGCCGACACCGACCCCAGCGCGCCGAGCGTGATCGAGTTCACGGTCCCGAACCGGGCCGCGATCGACAACCTGCAGAACCTCGGCTTCGACCTGGCCGAGTACACGCGGCCCGCCGACGGCGGCGGCATCGTCATCGACGCGGTGGTCGACCGCCAGCAGGAGCTGCAGCTGTTGGCGATGGGCTATGAAGAGGGCAAGACCGTCGAGACGCCGGAGCACGACGCGGCCGTCCGCGCGCAGGCCGACGCCGCCTGGGCCGCCAACCGCGACTCGTTCTCGAACCTGACCGCCGGCCGCGCCGTCAAGCGCGCCGCCGCGACCGACACCGTGCTCGCGAGCCGCGCCGACTACTTCGAGAACTACTCCGGCCGCTTCATCTCCATCGAGGCGCGCCCGAGCGACCCCTCCAACGTCCAGTCGCAGAACCCGATCCTCACGGCGGGCTGGGACTCCGGCGCCGGCACGACCATCGGCGGGCCCGGCCAGGAGGGGCAGCTGACCCCGTTCATCGACACCGATCCGCCGGACGGCGACTATTACCTCTACCACTTCAACACCTTCCGGGTCGGCGACCTCAATGACGGCAAGCCGATCCCGACGATGGTGCGCGTGGCCAGCTCCAACGGCGGCGTCGACACGATCCCGGTCAAGCGCTGGACCTCGGCCGACGGCGTGCCGTTCAGCCCCGGCTACCTGAAGGACTTCACCACCAACTACGTCGACCCGCAGCAGGCCTACGCGAAGATCCGCTCGCTGGCGGCGGAGTTCCCGAACCTCGCGCAGATCTACGACCTGCCGAACAAGACCAACGGCTACCAGCGCCACTCGCAGGCGCTGATCGGCCTCAAGACGCCGTACGCGGGCCAGACCGGCAGCCTCAACGGCATCAGCGGCGCGGCGGACGAGACGACGGCCATCCGCCAGTCGCAGGCGGTCATCCTGACGTCCGTGGCCTGGGGCCAGGACGGCGGCAACGACCTGGCCGCGCAGCTGAAGGACCCCGGCGCGGCCGACGCGCCGCTGAGCGTGGCCGTCGCCGGCAACGCGATCACGGTCAACCTGGCCACTGACGCCGCCGGCAAGGTCACGAGCACGGCCGCCCAGGTGGTCGACGCGGTCAACGCCTCGCCGGCCGCCTCGGCGCTGGTCACGGCGACCAAGTACCGCACCAACGCCGGCGCGGGCGTGGTCGTCCCGGGCGCGGCGCCGACGCAGCTGAGCGACTTCCTCAACGCGCCGGCGACTTATCCGCGCGGTCCGCAGACCGTGCAGATGATCCGCATCGGCACGCACCGCGACGGCACCAAGACCGGCGTCTTCCTCTACTGCGAGGAGCACGCCCGCGAGTGGGCGACGTCGCTGGTCTGCCTGGAGACGGCCGAGCGGCTGCTGCGCAACTACGC
>JAICUS010000532.1 GCA_025935735.1 Solirubrobacteraceae bacterium
GGGTCGCTACCTTCCGCCGCGGGCGCGCGGTGCGCCGCCCGCGCGCGCGCGCCCCGCTCCCCCGGGGGCGCTCGGGGGGGTTGGACCGCGCGGGGCGCCCCCTTTGGGCGCCCGTGGGGTCCCCCCGCGTCGCCCCGCGCCAGGAGGTCGGCCTGCTCTCCGGCGGCCAGCGCCAGGCGATCGCCGTGGCGCGCGCGGTCGCGTTCGCCCAGCGGCTGGTGATCCTCGACGAGCCGACGGCCGCGCTCGGGCTGCGCGCGTCCGCCCCGGTGGGCGTGCTGGTCGCCCGGCTGCCCGAGCGCGGCGTCGCGGTGATCCTGATCTCCCACAACCTCGAGCACGTCGCGCAGGTCGCCGACCGCGCCGTCGTGCTTCGCCAGGGCCGGACGGTCGGAGCGGCGGCGCCGACGTCCGCCAACCACGAGGCGCTGGTGTCGATGATCGTCGGCGCCGTGCCTCCGCCGCCGAGGAGGAGGAGCGCATGAACGTGCGACGAGGATGCACGGCCGCGACCGCGGTCGCGCTGGCCGCGGGCCTGGCGGCCTGCGGCGGCGGGTCGTCCGGCGACGGGCAGGCCAGCAAGCAGAAGCCCGTCCGGGTGGACGTGGTGATGGCCTCGCTGGGCAACGACTTCTACATCGCCCAGAAGGCGGGCATCGAGCGCCAGGCCGCGGCCGAGCCGGGCGTGAAGGTGAGCGTCGCGGCCGGCCGCGCGCAGGCCTCGACCGACGACGTCGTCGGGCTCATCGAGAACGCGATCGCCCGCCATCCGGACGCGATCGCGGTCAACGGCTCAGACGACGCGCCGCTGCTGCCGGTGCTCCGCAAGGTGCTGGCGGCCCACATCCCGCTCGTGCTCTTCGACGCGCCGGCCGACGCGCTCAGCTCCAAGCTCGCGGCCTACATCGGCACCGACAATCGCGCGGGCGGCGCGGCGGGCGGCGCGTGGCTGAAGCAGCAGCGCGCGAGCGGCAAGCTCGGCGTGATCTTCTGCGTCGAGGGCCATCCGGTGACCACGGCGCGCTACGACGGGTTCCGGCAGGCCGCCGGGCCGGGCTGGAAGGTCGTGGCCACCGCGGACGCGCAGTGCGACCCCGAGAAGGGCCGCAAGGCGATGGAGGACATGGTCGCCGCCCATCCGGACCTCGACGCGGTGTTCTCCACCAGCGACAGCCAGTCGATCGGCGCGATCAAGGCGCTGCAGGCGGCAGACAAGGATCCACTCTTCGTGTCATTCGATGCCCAGCCGCCGGTGGTCAAGGACATCGAGGCCGGCACCGTGGTCGACGCGTCGGTGGCCTGGTCGGCCCGCGAGATCGGCGCCGACGCGGTCAAGGCGGCCGTCGCCGCCGCCCGCCGGCGGTCCGTGGCCAGGCAGACGCTGGTGCCGGTCACCGTCGTCACCAAGGACAACGCCGCCGGCTGGAAGGGCTAGCCCTGGGCTTGCCTCATCACGTCTCGCGCGAGCGGCGGCCCGGCGACCGCGGGCGCGAGCTGGGCGCGGCGCACGCGAGCGCCGTCGCGTTGACGGTGCGCGTCTACCGCCGCCTCCTACGGGAGGCGGCGGGCGCCGGCCGCGCCGAGCTGCGCCGCGCCGGCGAGGTCCTGGGCGCGCGCCTGGAGCCGGAGCTCGTCGAGGAGGTCGAGGGGATCGCCGCCGGCGCGCGCGTCGACGCGCGGGAGCTGCTGGCGATCAACGCCCGCACCGAGCTGCTCGCCGGCCGGGGCGGCGGCGAGTGCTCGCTGCTCGGCCGGCGCGAGCCGGGCGGCGCCTGGCTGGCCCAGACCTGGGACTGGCACCCGGCGCTGGCACCGGCGGCGCTCGCCTGGACGGCCGGACCGTTCACGACCGTCACCGAGGCCGGCATCCTGGCCAAGCTCGGGCTCAGTCGCCACGGGCTCGCGGTGGGCATCAACTTCCTGACGTGCACGGAGGACGGCGGGCTCGACGGCGTGCCGGTCCACGTCGTGGCGCGGCTGGTGCTCGAGCGCTGCGCCACGGGCGCGGAGGCTCGCGCGCTGCTGGCCGGCGTGCGCTGCTCGGCATCCTCCTGCCTGACCGTGGCAGCGGTCGATGACCTGTTCGCCGCGGAGCTCTCGCCGGGCGGGACGCGGATCGTCGAGCCCGACGACGACGGCTGGCTCGTGCACACCAACCACTTCCTGCTGGCGCCGCGTGCCGGTCGCGACAGCCAGCCGGACACGCACCCGGGCACGATCGCCCGGCGCGCGCGGCTGGCCCGGGCGGCGCGCGCCGGCACGCCGCCCTGGCAGGCGCTGGCCGATCACGCACCGGCGTCCGAGCCGCTGTGCCGCCACGGCGACCCGCGCGGGACACCCTGGGCCGAGCGGCGGGCGACGCTGCTGGCGGTGTGGGCGCAGCCGGCGCGGCGGTCGCTGCGGGTGGCGGCCGGGCCGCCCTGCCGGGCGCCGTTCCGGGAAGTCGCGTGAGCGCCGCGCTGGCGATCACGGTCGACGTCGACGGCGAGGCCGGCCTGCCCAACGGCGGGCGCGGCGCGGCCCACCGGCTGACCAGCCGCTCCGAGCGCGCCTACGGCCTGCTGCGCGGGCTGCCGCGGATCCTGCGCTGCCTCGAGGAGTTCGCCGCGCCGGCCACGTTCTACGTCCCCGGTGTCGTCGCGCGCGACCACGGCGCGGCGCTGGAGGCCGTCGTCGCCGGCCGGCACGAGGTCGGCCACCACGGGCACACGCACCGCCGGCCCGACCGGCTGAGCCCGGCCGAGCAGCGCGCGGAGATCCTCGGCGGCCTGGACGCGCTCGCCGCGCTCGGGGTGCGCCCGGCGGGCTACCGCGCGCCCGGCTGGGAGCTCACGCCGGTGACCGCGGAGCTGCTCGGCGAGCACGGCTTCGCGCACGACTCGAGCCTGATGGGCGACGATCGCCCCTACCTGATCAGCGCGGGCACGCGGACGCTGGTCGAGCTGCCGGTCCACTGGAGCCTCGACGACGCGCCGTACTTCGCCGCCGCGCCCGACGGCGCGGGGCTCTGGCCGGCCTGGCGGCGCGAGCTCGAGCTCGCCTTCGCCGAGGACCGGCCGCTCACGTTGACGCTGCACCCGGAGATCCTCGGCCGCGGCGCGCGGGTCGACGTGCTGCGGGCGACGCTCTCGCGGGCGCGCGAGCTCGGCCTGCCGGTGCTGACCCACGGCGCGCTGGCCGGGTCACTCGACGCCGGCCAGTAGCTCGGCGAGCGGCACGCCGAGCCCGCGGGCGACCCGCACGAGCGTGCGCAGCCGCGGGTCGCGTATACCGCGCTCCAGGCGGGAGATCTCCGCCGGGTCGAGCTGGGTGGCGTCCGACAGCTGCTCCTGCGTCAGCCCGGCCGCCAGCCGCAGACGGCGCAGGTTCTCGGCGAACTGGGCCGTCGGATCCACGGGCCGGGATGCTCAGCGCTCCCCGGGTCCGGCGCCAGGGCCAGAACCTCAAGTGCCTGCTAATCGAGCAGCTTTCGCCGCATCGCGTGGCGGACGAGCTGGGCGCGGTCCGCTGCGTCGAGCTTCTCGCACAGGTGCAGCAGGTGCGTCCGCACCGTGGCCGTGCCCAGCTGCAGCCGCTGGGCGATCCGCGGCGCGCTCAGCCCGTCGGCCACCAGCTCGAGCACCTCCTGCTCGCGGGGGCTGAGCAGCGGCCGCTCGGGCCGCCGCGCGCGGATCTCGTCGGCCACAGCGCGCTGCGCCTCCGCGCACAGCGCCGTCCCGCCGCCGGCCACGCGGTGGACGGCCGCCCGCACGGCCTCAGGCGTCACCCGCCGCGAGAGCAGCCCGGCCGCACCGGCCCCGAGCAGCGCGCAGACGTCCGGGCCCGGCTGCGGGTCGAGCAGCACGACCCGCGTCGGCAGCCGCCGCCGCGCGACCGCCGCGAGCACCCCATCGCCGTCGAGCTGCCCGAGCTCGCGCGCGACGAGCGCCACGTCCGGCCGCTGCGCCTCGATCGCCGCGAGCGCCGCCCGCCCGTCGGCCGCCTCGGCGGCCAGGCGCAGCTCGGCGTCCTGCCGGACGACCCGCACGAGCGCGTCCCGGAACAGCGGCTGCGCGTCGGCCACGACCACGTCGATCATCGCCGCGCACGCTATTCGCGCCCGCCCCACCCCGCTCGCGCGCGCCGCCGCTGAGCGGTGGATGGCCTCCGAGCGCGAGATCTCGGCGCTGGGCGGTCCGAACGCTGAGCGGTCACGACCCGATCA
>JAICUS010000344.1 GCA_025935735.1 Solirubrobacteraceae bacterium
GTGCTCAGCCGCGAGACGTCGAGCAATGGTCGTCTTGCCCGCGCCGCTACCTCCGCCGATCCAGTAGACATGCTGTAGCCGCGCCTGCACGGGTTCGACGGGGCCGAGCTGTCCTACGTCGACCGCGCGGCACGACGTATGAGAGCTTCAAGCTCGTCGAGCTGGGATCGCACGGCTTGCACGGCGGCCAACGGATCGGGCTCGTTCCCCGGCTTCCGAGAGCGCTCGACCTCCGCGGCGACCAGCCCGCCGAGACGAATGCTCGCGGGCGTGGCACCGCATAGATCCCGGAAGGCCGCCCACGTCTCGTCGTCCACGGCTACGCGCGCGACGCGGGCGCCTACCGCCTGACGCGTCCCGCGACGGCCTGCCGGTGGGGAAGGCGCAGCAGCCGGCGGCGCGGGTGCGTCGGTTGGGGCCTCCCCCGGTTCGCTCGCGCGGCGAATCCCGGCCGCTGTCGCCGCCAGATCCGCTATACCGCGTTCAGGCTTCCGACCGCTCGTGCGCCCCATGTAGCAACTGTAGCGCGCCTGTAAACGGGACCGGCTACGGCGCGTCAGCTCGGCCGCCGGACTGCACGCATTTCGGCGCCATGACCGGGCGGTTGGCGAGTCGCAGGTCACCGAGATCGAGCGGCCCGAAGAGATCGGCAGACACAGACGGCCTCCTACGGCACGGAGCTTCGAGGTCTAGGACAACCGTCCTACGGCCTGGGACACTCGTCCTAATCTGTCCGATCCGGCGGATCGGCCTCGCCCGACCCGACCGCCGCGCGCCTCGATGCTCTCTGGGGTCGGGTACCTTGCGGACGTGGAATTCGAGCTGCCACAGGACGCGCGCCTCCCGTCGGCGAGCGCCGCCGAGCAGGTGGTGACGAGGATGCGGCGCTTGATCATCGAGGGGCAGATCCCGCCCGGCGCGCGGTTGCGCGAGGCGCAGCTGACGGGCGGGTTCGAGGTGTCACGGCAGACGGTCCGGGAGGCGATCCGCAACCTCGCGCACGACGGGCTGGTGCGCCACGACCGCCATCGCGGGGCGGTCGTCGTCGAGCTCGACGCGGCTGACGTCCTGGACATCTTCGCCGTGCGCCGGCTGCTCGAGACCGCGGGGGCGAGCCGGGTCCGCGAGGCGGACTCCGAGGCGCTCGTGGATGTGGAGCGGGCGTTCGAGCGTCTGGCCGCGGCGGCGACGAGCGGCAGCTGGGCCGGCACGGTGGACGCGGACATCGGATTCCACCGCAGCCTGACCGCGCTGACCGGCAGCCCGCGGCTCGTCCGCGCGTTCGAGGCGATCGCCGGCGAGCTGGCGTTCTGCTTGTCGGTGCTGCGCCTGGTCGGCGACGAGGAGCGCTCGCCCGCGACGATCGTCTCCCAGCACGGGCCGATCGCCGGCGCGGTGGCGGATCGCGACGCCGAGCGGGCCACGACGCTGGTCCAGGAGCACCTGGACCGGCACGGGGCGGTGCTGGCGCAGGCGCTCGCCGAGCGCCGGAGCGCCGCGGCCTGATGCCCTACCTGCAGCTCGACCTGCCGTTCACCCTCGCAGCCGACCGGCGGCCGGAGTTGGCGACGAAGCTCGCCGTCGTGTACGCCGAGGTCATGGACACCGTGCCCCACGTGGTCACGGTGGCGTTCCGCGAGCTCGGCGAGAACGGGGTGCTGCGCAATACCGCGGACGACGGCGTGGTGCCGGCCGTGGTGATCGGGTGCGACATCCGCCGCGGTCGTGCGCCCGAGGTGCGGCTGGAGCTCGGCCATCGCGTCGCGGCACTGATCGAGGAGACCCTGGGGTGGCCGCGCGACCGGGTGATCCTCGAGTTCACGCAGCACTCCGGCGACGAGATCTACCGCGAAGGACGCCTCTCCGCGGACTGGACGCCGGGCGGATGACGGGCAGCGGTACGCCCGGGCGGCCGGCCGGCCGCTGCTCGAGACGGACCCCGCCGACATGCGCCGGGTCTTCGAGGTCGACTTCTTCGCCGCCACGGCGCTGCTCCAGGCGGCCGCCCGCGCCATGCGCGAACGCGGCGGATCGATCGTCAACCTGACGTCGCGGACCGCGCTCGTCGGCGTCCGGGGCATGGCGGTCTACGGGGCCTCCAAGGGGCGCTGCAGAGCCTCACCAGCGACGAGTCGCGAGCCGTCACGGGCGCGTCCATCTCGGTGGACGGCGGCTACGCGGCGGCCTGAGCTCGCACGGTTCGACCTTGACAGCGATTGTTCGCTGTCCGACAATCCGCCGGGCTGAGAGCCGCGTTGCGCCTCGATCGGTCAAATTAGCGCGCTCGTGGAGCAAGCCCCGGTCGCCATCGCGGCCGTGCTGGATTCAAGGGTGGGGGAGTGCAGGACAGCAAGTGCAGACGTGTCGTGGAGGTGCGCTCGTGAGCCTCCTGTTTCAGACGTTGGTGAACGGGCTGCTCGTCGGCGGGCTGTACATCACGTTCTCGATCGGGTTCTCGCTCGCGTTCGGCGTCCTCGACGTCGTCGACTTCGCCGTCGGGGAGTGGGTGATGCTCGGCGCGTTCGCCGGCATCGGCGCGAAGTCGTGGTTCGGGATCGACCCGTTCATCGCGCTGCCGGCCGTCTTCGTGATCTTCGCCGCCGCGGGGTCGCTGGTCGCCCCGCTGATCTACCGGGTGCGCTCGAGCACCTACGCCCGGCCGGCGCTGATGGCGCTGGCCTTCACGTTCGGGCTTGCGACGCTCGCCCGCGGGACGATGCTCACCGCGGTCGGGTTCGACCCGCGCACCGTGCACACCGGCTTCGCGAACGGGACGCTGTCCGTCGTCGGCCTCGAGATCCCCGGGCTGCGGCTCGCCGGCTTCGTGTTCGCGACGGTCGCCACCGGCCTGTTCGTCGGCTTCCTGTACTTCACGCGCACCGGGCTGGCCATCCGCGCGGTCGCCCAGGACAAGGCGAACGCCGGCCTGATGGGCGTCAACGTCAAGCGGATCAGCATGCTCGTGTACAGCATCTACGCGGGGCTGACGGGCATGGCCGGCGTGCTGATCGGCGCGATCTACGCGGTCACCGCGCAGGTCGGCCCGCAGTACGCGCTGCTCGCATTCTTCGTGGTCGTGGTCGCCGGCCTGGGCTCGGTGCTCGGCGTATTCGTCGCCGGCCTGCTGCTGGGCCTGATCCAGGCGGTGGTGACCGTCTACATCGGGCCCAGCTACACGCTCGGCATCGTGTTCGGGGTCCTCTTCGTGATCCTGCTGGTGTCCCCGCGCGGCATCCTCGGCCGGGGGATGGCGGTGTGAGCCGCGCATCGCTCGCGGCGCGTGTGCTGGTGCTCGCGGTCGTCGCGGTCGTCGTGCTCACCGTCCCGGGCTGGGCGGGCGACTACTGGACCCGCATCCTCACCGGCGTCTGCATGTGGGCGGGGCTGGCGCTCGCCTGGAACGTGCTGGGCGGGTACGCCGGCTACATCTCGTTCGGCCACGCGGTGTTCTTCGGCATCGGGGCGTACGCGACCGCGCTGCTCATGCAGCCGGGGCGCCACTGGAACTTCTTCCTCACGCTTCCGGTGGGCGTCGCCGCGGCGGCGCTGCTCGCCGCGGTCGTCGGCTGGCCGACGCTCAAGCTGCGCGGCGCGTACTTCGCGATCGCCACCTGGGCGCTGGCGGAGGCGATCCTGCAGCT
Organism: Solirubrobacteraceae bacterium; assembly: GCA_025935735.1. The sequence continues at coordinate 3,642 of JAICUS010000344.1, forward strand.
GGCCACGGTCGTCGGCTTCACCCACGGCTCTTCGGGCCTGGTCATCCCGTCCTTCGCGAGCTCGTCGTTCTTCTATTACGCGATGCTCGTCGCGGCGGTCCTGACGTTCCTGACCACCTACACGCTGCTGGAGCGCTCGCGCTGGGGCTACCAGGTCAAGGCGCTGCGCGACGACGAGGCGACGGCGCGCAGCGTCGGCATCGACACGACGCGGGTGAAGATCCAGGCGTTCGTGCTGAGCGCCGTGATCCCGGCGGTCTTCGGCGCAATCGACGCGTACTGGATCACGTTCATCAACCCGCAGAGCGTGCTGGCCGCCGACATCACCGACCAGATGGTCGTGATGGCGCTGATCGGCGGCCTCGGGCATTCGTGGGGCCCGGCGCTCGGCGCGGCGCTGCTGTTCGTGGTCAACCGCCAGTTCGTCGCCGAGTTCGGCGACACGACGAGCTACATCGCCGTGGTCGGCGCGCTCGTCGCGCTGGTCGTGCTGTTCCTGCCCGACGGCCTGGTCAGCCTCATCCCCGGCGTCCGGCGGCTGGGCCTCATACGGCGCCTGTTGCCCTGGCCGCGACCAGAGGCCGAGCGGCGATGAGCGTCCTCGAGGTCTCGGACCTGCGCCGGGCGTTCGGCGGCATCCAGGCGGTCGGCGGCGTCACGTTCGCCGTCCAGCCGCAGGAGATCGTCGGCATCATCGGGCCCAACGGGAGCGGCAAGAGCACGCTGTTCAACCTGGTGACCGGCGTCTACCGGTCCGACGGCGGCGCGATCCGGCTGCTCGGCCAGGACATCGCCCGCATGGCGCCGCACCGCATCGCGCGCGCCGGGCTGGGGCGGACGTTCCAGATCCCGGGGCTGTTCGTGAACATGACCGTGCGCCAGAACCTGCTCACGGCCGCGGTCCACGGCGACTGGAAGGCCGCGCCCACGCGGGCCGACGCGGTGCTCGAGCAGCTCGACATCACCCACGTCGCCGGCGACCTGGCCGGGTCGCTGTCCGGCGGCCAGCAGCGGCTGCTCGAGTTCGGGCGCGTGCTGATGCAGGACCCGCAGCTGATCCTGCTCGATGAGGTGACCGCCGGCGTGCACCCGCGGCTGCGGGAGATCATCCTCGGCGCGATCCGGCGGCTGCGCGACGAGGGCCGGACGTTCGTCGTCATCGAGCACGACATGGAGCTCGTGCGCACGATCTGCGAGCGCGTGATCGTGATGGACGCCGGCCAGATCGTCGCCCAGGGCCCCTTCGAGGAGGTGGCCAACGACCCGCACGTCGTCGAGGCCTACCTGGGGAGGCCGGTCACGTGACGCGGTTGCGCGCCGAAGGCGTGGTCACGGGCTACGCCAAGGTGGAGATCCTGCACGGCGTCTCGGTCGAGGCGGGCGACGGGCAGGTCACGTGCATCTTCGGCCCCAACGGTTGCGGCAAGAGCACGCTGCTGCGGTCGATCGCCGGCGCCATCCGGACGTGGCAGGGCAACGTGACGCTCGACGGCGACGACATCACCGGCCTGCCGTCGCACGACGTGCTCGCCCACGGCCTCGCCCTGATGCCGCAGGGCGGCGGCGTCTTCAAGCAGCTGTCGGTGCGCGACAACCTGCGGATGGGCGGCTACACGCTGCGCTCGGGCAAGCTGGTCGACGAACGGATCGCCGAGCTGCTCGACGAGTTCCCGCGCCTGCGCGACCGGCTGTCGGTCAACGCCGGCAACCTCAGCGGCGGCGAGCAGATGATGCTCGCCATCGCGCGGGCGCTGATCGTCCGCCCGCGCTTCCTGCTCTTCGACGAGCCGTCGGCCGGTCTGTCCCCCAAGCTCGCGGCCGAGGCGCTCGAGCGGGTCGCGGCGCTCGCGGAGCGCGGGGTCGGCGTGCTGATGGTGGAGCAGAACATCCGCGAGGCGATGCGGGTGGCGCAGCGCATCTACGTGCTGGTCGGCGGAAGCAACCGCTGGGAGGGCCGTCCCGGCGACATCGGGGACGACCGCGAGCTCATGCGGCTCTATCTCGGCGCGCCCGACCAGCGGTCAGGTCAACAGGAGGAGTGAGAGAGATGAAGGACGACGTCACGCGCCGGCAGTTCCTCGCCCGTACGGGCGCGGCCGGCGGCGCGCTGCTCGCGCCGGGGTTCCTGGCCGCATGCGGCAGCAGCAGCGGCGGCGGCGGAGGCGGAGGCACATTCAAGGTGGGCGCCGTGCTGGAGCTCTCCGGCGCGGACGCCACCGGCGGCGAGCTGGCCAAGCGCGGCTACCAGTTCGGGGTCGACACGATCAACTCCAAGGGCGGGGTCTCCGCCGGCGGCAAGAAGTACAAGCTCGAGATGGTCGTCTCGGACTGCAAGAGCCAGCCGGACGCCGCGGCCGACGCGATCACCCGGCTCGTCGAGCAGGAGAAGGTCGACGCGCTGTTCGGCTCCTACACGAGCGGCGTGCAGATCGCCATGAACCCGATCTGCCAGAAGTACAAGACGCCGTGCATCGCCGGCTCGGCAGAGTCGCCGGCCAGCTGGTCGACCCAGCCGCAGTTCGCCTACGGCATGATCCCGTCGGTCGACCTCACCGCCGACAAGGCGCTGAAGTTCATCGTCGACAACGCCGGCACCAAGCCGACGAGCTGCGCGGTCCTCGGGGCCAACGAGCCGTTCTCCAAGGACGCCGCGGCCGGCTTCGCCAAGGGGGCCAAGGAGGCCGGGCTGAACCTCGTCAAGAACTCGCTGTTCCCGCCCGACGCCGACCTGACGCCGATCATCAGCGGCGTCGCCCACGACAACCCGGACATCCTCGCGGTCGGCGGCCACGACACCGTCCTCATCGACGTCGTCAAGGCCTGCAAGTCCGTGAAGTGGACGCCGAAGGCGATCATCATGCACTACGGCGTGACCGAGCCGTCCTTCGCGAAGGAGCTCGGGCCGGATGCCGAGGGCGTCTTCGGCATCACCGACTGGGTGCCCGAGTTCCCCTACAAGGACGACGTCTTCGGCACCGGCAAGGAGTTCGCCGCCAACTACAAGGCCAAGAACAACGCCGGCGCGGA
>JAICUS010000528.1 GCA_025935735.1 Solirubrobacteraceae bacterium
AGCGGAAACACATAGGACGCGGACGCCATAGTGGCACCGCAGGCCCGCGAGGAAGCCCCAGGCCTCGATCGACTGATCGTGATTGCCCGCCACGATCACGACCGCGCTCGCCGGAACGCGCTCGAGCCAGTCCTTGAACTCGCCGAGCAGGAATGCCTGCTTCGCTGCTAGATCGCCCTTGATCGCGAACGAGACGTCGCCCGCGATCAGCAGCAGATCGCAGGGTGGGATGTCGACGCAGGGGGACGGCCACTGTCAGTTCGGGGAGAGCGGCTTGACCGTCATCGCTCCCCCGTCGCGGCCCCGAGCCGCTGGTCGATGCCCTCGACGCTGCCCGGGATGCGCAGCCGCTCCGCGGCATCCGGGTAGTCGCGCGCGAGCTTGGCCAGCTCGGAGCGCAGGAACGCCAGGCCGTCGTCGAGCTGGGCCTCGCCGGCGTCGGCGCGGCGCCGGACCCCCATCGCGCGGTTCACGCGCGCCTGCGCCTGCGGCCAGGTGTAGGCCGGGTCGATCTCGCGGCGCAGTTGCGCCCAGCGGCGGGCGAGGCGGTCCAGCGCGCGGCGCTTGTGCTCGACGCGGCGGTGTGCGGGCACCGGCGTCGGCGGTGGCGGTGGGCCGCCCACGCGCTCGCGGCGGACGAACTCCAGCACGGAGCGCAGCGCGCGCTCGGACTGGCCGAGCTCGCGCAGCAGCCGCCGGGCGGCGTCGACCTCGGCGCGGGCGTAGTGCACGCCGGCGACGATCATCCCGCCGGGCTCGACCTGGGCGTCCAGCGGCTGGAAGTCGACGCGGCGTGCCAGCCCGGGCGGCGGCTCGACGTCGTAGGCCGCGCCGATTTCATCGGACACCTGCTGGCGCAGCTCGACCTCGACGCGCTCGGCGCAGCCGGTCAGCGTCGGGTCGGCGGGCAGGAAGACGGTGGCCACCAAGTCGCCGGGGTCCTCGCGACGGCGGCGCACCACCCGCCCGACGGCCTGGCGGAAGAACAGGTCGGTGCGCTTGACCGTGGCGTAGGCGGCCACGACCAGGCGCGGGACGTCGACGCCCTCGGAGACCATGTTGACCGCGACCAGCCAGCGGGGCGCGTCCGCCCCGCCGCGGGCGAAGCGGTCGATGCGGGCGTGCGCCTGCGGCTCGTCGCTGACCACGACCACCGGCTTGGAGCCAGCGATCGTGCGCAGCAGCGCCGCCGTCGCGCGGGCATGCGCGCGGTCGTCGCACAGCACCAGCCCCGCGGCGTCGGGGATGACCGCGCGCGCCTTGGCCAGCAGCGCGTCGGCGTCGCGCAGCATCTGCGGCAGCAGCGGCGTCGCCGGGTCGATCGCCGTACGCAACCGGCGCGCGTCATCGGTCACGTCGAGCTCGTCGGCGAACGCCGCGATCGTCTCCTGCGCGTCCACCCGCCAGCGCAGCGTCGCGTCGAGCAGCCGGAACGCCAGCGGCCGGCACACATCGTCGGCCACCGCATCGGCGTAGCCGTAAACGAAGTCGGGCGCGCAGCGGCGCTCGTCGTCGTAGCGCACGAACGGGATCGCCCGGGCGTCCGAGCGAAACGGCGTCCCCGACAGCGCCAGCCGATGCGCCGCGCTCTCGAACGCCGCCCGCAGCGCCGTCCCCCAGCTGGCCGACTCCCCGGCGTGGTGGATCTCGTCGAGCACCACGAACGTCGAGCGAGCCAGGTGGTGGGCGAACAGGTCGGGCGCCTGCGCCACCTGCTGGTAGGTCACCACCACTCCGTCCACGTCTGCCCGCCACGCGCCGTCGGCGTTGCGCCAGCGCGGGTCCAGGTGCAGCCCGGCGGCGTCGGCCGCGTCGGCCCACTGCGCGCGCAGCGCCGTCGTCGGGCACACCACGACGATCTGCTGCGCGCCGCGCATCGCCTGGCAGGCCGCGAGCGTCTTGCCCGCGCCCGGCGTCGCCACGAGCAGGAAGTCCCGCTCCCGGTGCTCGGCGAACCGGGCGAGGAACTCCGCCTGCCAGCCCCGCGGCGCGATCACGCCGGCCGCGGTCCCTTGGCCAGGTTGCAGCGCGGGCACAGCGCCTGACCGTTCGCCGGCTCCGTGCTGCCACCGGCGCGCGCCGGCCGCACGTGATCGGCATGCCAGCCCGGCCGCAGCCGCTCACCGCACACGGCGCAGCGGCCCTGCGCGGCGAGGAACAGGGCGACCCGAGCGGCGGGACGGAAGCGGCGCGCGCCCATCGCCCAGAGTCTGCCATCCGGAGCCGTCCGGCCGACGCGCTGCAATCTCGCAATGACCGAGGACGAGCTGGTTGATGACGTGCGCCGGCTGCGCGCGCAGGGGCTGCCGCCGCGGGCGATCGCCCGGGCGCTGGGCGTCCGGCCGGCGGCCATCGCGCCGCTCGTCCGGGAGCTGGCCACGGCCGCTCCCGCCCCGGCCGACGCCCCGCTGGCCGGTTGCTGGGTGAGCCCGGGCTGGAGCCGGGAGCTGATCGTCCCGCCGCGCGACGGCTGGGACGACGTCGACCTCGGCCCTGGCGGCCCGGCGGGGGTGGCGCTCGTGCTCGTCGCCCGCGCCGGACGGCGCGACGACGTGAGCGTCTGCGGCTATCTGGTCGACACGTTCTGCCTCGGCGTCAAGAACGCGATCGGCCCGAAGCGGATGCGCCGGCGCGATCTGCCCGGCTTCGCGCGCCTGTATTTCGCGGCCTTCCCGGCCCCGGCGCTCGCCGCCCCGCTGGACCTCGCGCAGCACCTCGTGCACGGCGCGGTGGCGTTCGCCGCCGACCTGGGCTTCGAGCCGCATCCCGACTTCGCCGCGGCGCGCGGCCAGGTCGGCGAGCCCGACGAGCGGTGTCCGATCACCTTCGGCCGCGAGGGCCGCCCGTGCTACGTGCAGGGGATCGCCGACGACGCCCGCGCAGTGGTGCGGACGCTGATGGACCGGGTCGGGCGCGACGGGTTCGCGGTGGCCGCGTGACCGATCGCTCACTGCTGGACACGATCGCCGCCGGCGAGCTCGACGACCACCTCACCGCGCTCGCCCAGGCCGTCGAGGCGCGCCGTGCGCTGCTCTACACCGTCCGCTCGGCCGGCGCGCTCGCCGCGCTCTGCCCCGGAGACCTCGTGCGCTTCACGCACGCGATCAGCCCGCGCTACCTCGCCGGCCGGCACGCCACGGTGGTCGACGTCGACGGCACGGCGGCGACCGTCCGGCTCGACCAGCCGGTCGGGCGCTTCGCCGCCGGGCACGTGCGGTGCCCGCCCCTGGCGCTGGAGCGGCTCGGGAACTGAGCCCGGCCGCCGGGGACTACGGCGGTCGAGTGATCACGCCGCCCGCTCGAACTGCCTGAACCGCGCCTCCAGGCGAGCCGGATCGGGCCGCGGTAGGCGTACGTGAAGAGCGCGCCGGCCTGATCGAAGCTGTGGGCGTACGGGTCCTTGGATGACGTGACCAGCGTGAGCGCCGCCTCTCCGCGCCGGGCCCGGTCGCGGTGGATGCCCTTCATGAACGAGCCGAAGCTCACCCGGCGGCCCTCGAACTGAAAGCCGTCGCGCAGCCGCGCCAAGGGCACGAGATCGTCGTAGAGCTGCACGAGCCGGCGCGCGTGGGCGACCGCGGCCTGCCGCAGCGGGAGGTCGGGGTCGGCGGGCGCCATCGCGCAACTGTGCCCGAGCGCGCAGCCGCTCGCAACGGATGCTCAGCCGGCCCAGCGCCGCAACGCCGCCGCAACGACTTCGAGGTCGTCGAGCTCGCCGGCCGCCAGCGCCATGACGAGCCCGTATGCCTCATCGTCGGTCGGGTCGAGCGCGATCCCATTCTTCGCGCAGAACACGTAGGTCGCCAGCCAAGCGAGACGCTTGTTGCCGTCGACGAGCGGATGGTTGCGGACCAGGGAGTGCAGCAACGCCGCTGCCTTGGTGAACATGTCGGGGTAAGCATCCTGGCCGAGGACGCTCGCCCGCGGCCGGTTCACGGCGGCGTCGAGCAGGCCGAGATCGCGCACTTCAATCGGCCCGCCGACCGCGTGCCGCGCGATTCGCAGCGCCTGCTCGGTCGTCAGGTGGCGCGTCACTCGCCGAGGCGCCGCAGCAGCTCGGCGAACCGCTGCGCGCCACGCTCGGCGAGCCGTTCCGTGAGCTCGTCGTCCTCCGTCCGCAGCAGATAGTCGTCGAGTGCTGCCAGCGCCACCTGCTGCATGCTGCGACCTTCGCGCTCGGCGCGCCGCCGCAGCGCAGCCGTCTGCTCCTCACTCAGCCGAAGCGTCAT
>JAICUS010000130.1 GCA_025935735.1 Solirubrobacteraceae bacterium
CAGCGACTGCTTGTCGTGGAAGTTCTTGACGTCCTCCACCGTGTCCGGCGAGACGCCCAGCACGGTCACGCCCGCGGCCTCGTAGTCGGCCCGGTGGTCCCGGATGCCGCAGGCCTGCGTCGTGCAGCCGGGCGTATCCGCGCGGGGATAGAAGTAGAGGACGACGGTCTGCCCACGCAGCCCCGCCAGCGAGACGTCGTCGCCGTCCTGGTCGGGCAACGTGAACTCCGGGGCCTGCTCGCCGACTTCGATCATTCGCTTCCGCCTTCGGGTCGAGATCCGGGATCTCCCATCAGCTTATGGGGAGAACGCCTCATGGACCGGCCGCGCGGCGCGCCGTAGGTTCGCGGCGGGTGATCACCAGCCATCCGCCCCGCAGCACTCGAAAGCGAGCACCTCATGCACGAGCCCCAGCAGGTCGACCTCCTGCGCGCCAACCGCACCCTCATCTACTCGGCCCACGGGTCGCACCCGGAGTCGATGAACCACCTCGGCAGCGAGAACGCCGACATCCTCCTGATCACCGGCCCCGCCGGCTCGGTCGTCACCGCGTACGACGACCAGCTCTACCGGACCGGGCAGAACTCGGTGACGATCACCAAGACGGTGGCCGAGCCGATCGAGGTCGACATCGCCCGCAACTTCCTCTCCGGCGAGCTGCACAACGGCGTCTACCACGGCCGCGCCGCCGGCTACGAGTGGATCCTGGCCAAGCAGATCCACCACGACGGCTGGTTCGACGCCATCCGCGACGGATGGGACGCCGTCAAGCAGCTGCTCAGCGAGAGCAGCGACGCCGCGCTGAAGTTCGTCGCGTTCGGCGCGGGCCTCGTCGAGGGCTACATCTTCCCGTCCAGCGGCACCAGCGACAACAACCGCGTCGACAACCTGTCGAGCCTCCGCTTCGGCACGGCCTAGGACCAGCGAGGACCGCCGGCCCGCGCGTCACTTCAACAGGCGCGAGAGCCGGCGGTCCTTGAGGATCCGGCCCTCGGTCTGGCAGTGCGGGCAGTAGGTCATCACGTAGTCCTCGTAGAAGACCGCCTCCAGCACCGTCTCGCAGCGCGGGCACGGCTCGCCCTGGTGGGCGTGCACGCGCGTCGGCTTGGGGAACTTCTCCGGCAGCGGGAGCGCGACGCGCTCCTCGTAGACGTCCAGGACGCGGCCGAGCTCGGAGATCATCGCCTCGCGCAGCGCGGCGGCCTCGCGCGCGGACAGGTCGTCGCCGCGCTTGAACGGCGAGAGCTTGGCGCAGTGCAGGATCTCGTCGACCCAGGTGCGGCCGATGCCGGCGATCACCTGCTGGTCGCGCAGCAGCGAGTGCAGGGGCCGCGGCACGGCCAGGGTCTCCTCCAGCGAGGCCGGCGGGTCCGGCCAGGCCTCCGGGCCGAGCGTGCGCAGCGAGTCCTCGGCCTCCAGCCCGTCGAGCGTGAGCAGCTTGATCCAGGCCGCCTGCTTGGTGCCGAACTCGCGCAGGCGCAGCTCGCGGGGGTGGGTGGGATCCTCGATCCGGATGAGCACCCGCGAGGTCTTGTCGCGCAGCGAGCCGCGCTTGTCATAGAGGATCAGCCGCCCGGCGGACATCAGGTGCATCAGCAGGGTCAGCGGGCCGTGGCCGGGCGCGTCGGCCTCCAGCAGCAGCAGCTTGCCGCGGCGGCGGACATCGGAGAACGTGGCGCCCTCGAGCGCGTGCAGCGGCGGGTCGAACGTCTTGAGGACGTTGATGCCCGGCGTGAGGATCGACTCGATGCGCTCGCCCGGGAGCGCATCGCCGAGGCGGCGGGCGACGATCTCCATCTCGGGCAGCTCGGGCACTTACGAAACGCTAGCGTGCCAGGCCATGGACGCCTGGATCGAGGCCGCCGCCGCGGACATCGCGCGCCGGGCGCCGCGGGAGCTGGAGGCGCTGGTGGCGGTGTCGTCGCCGTCGGGCGACGTGCACGGCGCGGAGGAGTGCGCGTCGGTCTGCGCGGTGCTGCTCCCGGACGAGGCGGAGATCGAGCGGGTCGAGTGCTCCTCGCCCGGCCACGCGCCCGACCTGCTCGCGCGGCTGCGGGGGACCGGCTCGCGGCGCGTGCTGCTGCTCGGTCACGTGGACACCGTGATCGCGCACGCCGAGCACAAGCCGCTGGTCCGCGACGGCGAGCAGCTCGTGGGCTCGGGGACGATCGATATGAAGGGCGGCGACGTGCTGGCCGTCGCCGCCATGCGCGCGTTCGCCCGCCGCCCGGACGCGTACGGCGAGCTGGCGCTGCTGCTGGTGTGCGATGAGGAATGGCGGACCGCGCCGTTCGCCCACGTCGAGCGCTTCGCGGGCTGGGACGCCTGCCTGTGCTTCGAGGCCGGCGAGGTGGCCGGCGAGGCCGAGGGCGTGGTCGTGCGGCGCAAGGCGGCGGGGACGATCCGCGTGCAGGCCCACGGCCGGACCGCCCACAGCGGCTCGGCGCCCGACCGCGGCCGCAACGCCCTGCTCGCGCTGGCCGCGGCCGCCCAGGCGGTGGCCGCCCGGCACGACCCGCAGGGCCCGGCGCATCTGACCGCGGTGCCGACGGTCATGCGCTCCGGCGACGCGTTCAACGTCGTCCCGGGCGCCGGCGAGCTGTTCTGCGACCTGCGCGCCGACGACCTGGACGCGATCGAGGCAGTCCTGCAGGCCGTCCCGGCGGAGATCGGCGGCGTGCGCCTGGAGGCCGAGCTGATCCGCCGCTGGCCCGGAATGCACTCCGAGTCCCAGACGGCGGCGCTGCTGGCCCGCGCGGGCGAGCTGCTCGGCCGCCCGGTGGCCGCCGCGGCCCGCGGCGGGGCGAGCGACGCCAGCCACTTCGCCTCCTCGATCCCGATCACCGTCGACGGCCTCGGCCCGCGCGGCGGCAAGGCGCACAACCCCGAGGAGTTCGTCCTGGAGGCCTCGCTGCGGCCGCGCGCGGAGGTCGCGCTCGCGGTGATCGCGGCGGCGCTCGGCCATTGACGCGGCGGGGTCGCTCCCCGCGCGCCGTCAGCGGTCGAGTGAGCGGGCGAGGGCCTCGAGCTCGCGCGGGCGCATGAGCACGAGCAGCTCGCCGGAGTCGCGCTCCACCCGCACCGCGGCCACGCCGCCCTTCTTGAAGTCCACCCGGCCGCCGGTGAGGTCGTAGACCACCTGGGAGAAGCTCGGCTCGTGGCCGACCGCCAAGACCCGGGCCTCGGCGTCGTGGGGCAGCAGCAGCTCCAGCGCGGCGTCGCGGGAGAAGCCGTGGGCAAGCGCGGCGGCCTCCTCGGGCTCGATGTTCAGCGCCTCGCAGGCCAGCTCGGCCGTCTCGCGCGCGCGGACCTTCGGGCTCGTGTAGCAGGCGGCGAACTCGACGTTCAGGGCGGCCAGCGCGATCCCCGCCGCCTCGGACTGCCGGCGCCCGCGCGGCGTGAGCTCGCGCTCGTCGTCGAGCTTGGAATCGTGCGGCACGGCCTCGCCGTGCCGCAGCAGCCAGAGTTGCGGCGCCATTACGGCGCCGAGCTTACGCGAAGACCGCGGGCTCCTCGAAGCGCCAGTAGCTGCGCGCGCGGTCCGGGTCCTCGACGGCGTGGCGGCCGTCGCTGAGCGCGGGCGAGTCCTCGACCTGCCAGGCGCTGAACGGCGTGCGCAGGCCGTAGGCGTCGAGCCAGGCCACGTCGAGCGAGAGCAGCCGCTTGGCGCCGAACGCGCCGGCCAGCCGCACCACCGCCATCTCGACGGTGCCGCCGTCGAACGGGTACGTGTCCACGACGTCGCCGACGAAGCGGCCGTCGGTGTCGTAGACCTCCTGGCCGAGAAGGCCGTATCGCGTCCATCGCATCCGCATGGCACAACAGATCGGCGCCGGGCCCGCAAGGGGAGACCGGGTCCAGACCCCAATAGCATTCGCGCGCGGTGACCGCGATCGTGGACACGCCGGAGCAGGCCGCCGCGCTCCCGCGCCCGCCGCTGCTCGTCCGGCGCCCGCTCGAGGCGTTCCTGGACGCCCACGGGCTGGGCACGGGCGAGCTGACCGGCGAGCCGGTGGGCGAGGGGCACTCGAACGTCACGTACCTGATCCGCCGCGACGGCGGCGAGTGGGTGCTGCGGCGGCCCCCGCGGCCGCCGCTGCCGCCGAGCGCCCACGACGTGCTGCGCGAGGCGTTCCTGCTGCGCGCGCTGGAGGGCACGGCCGTGCGGGTGCCGAAGGTGCTCGCGACCTGCGAGGACGACAGCGTGATCGGCGCGCCGTTCTACGTGATGGAGCGCGTCGCCGGCCACGTGATCACCACCGACCTGCCGGAGGGCCTGGACGGCCCGGGGCTCGCCGCCGAGCTGATCGACGCGCTGGTGGAGATCCACGCCGTCGACTGGCGGGCGCAAGGGCTGGAGGGCTTCGGCAAGCCGACCGGCTACCTGGAGCGCCAGCTGCGGCGCTTCGGGGGGCTGTGGGAGCACAACAAGACCCGCGAGGTGCCCGCGGTCGACAAGGTCACGGCCTGGCTGGCCGAGAACCTGCCGCCATCGGGTCCCGCGACGATCGTCCACGGCGACTACAGGCTCGGCAACGTGATGTTCGCCCCCGCCGTGCCGGCGCGGCTGGTGGCGATCTTCGACTGGGAGCTGGCCACCATCGGCGACCCGCTGGCCGACCTGGGCTACCTGCTGACCACCTGGGTGCAGGCCGGCGACCCGGAGGGCGTCATCACCTCGCTCGGCCTGGTCACCCGCCGGCCCGGCTTCCCCGCCCGCGAGGAGCTCGTGGCCCGCTACGAGGAGCGCTCCGGGCGGTCGATGTCGGACGTCCGCTGGTACTCGGCGCTCGCCCAGTGGAAGTCGGCGATCTTCCTCGAGGGCTCCTACAAGCGCCGGCTCGCCGGCACCACCGACGACCCCTTCTTCGACACGCTGAAGGAGGGCGTCCCGGAGATCGCCGAGCGCGCGTGGGGGCTCGCCCGAAGTTGACAACGTGGACATCGCCTGACGCGATGACAGTTGCCTGACGTTCGACAGCTTTTCCGCGCCATCTGGACGCATGTCTGACTTTCGCCCGGGGCGTCCACGTGGGAGGCTAGCCCCGACTCCGTCACGGATGGCGGAGACTCGGACGAAGAGCAGGAGCGCTCATCTCTCAAGGAACGGGACAGGTGGCGGTCCGCCATGCCGCGGATCGCCTAGAGGCGACGGCGGCCCGGTCTGGATACCGGCGCCGCCGTCAACTCGACCACCCCGAGGCCGCCGAGCCGCTGGTCGCGGCCGCCGTGGCCCGGGCGCGGGAGGGCGACGTGGACGCCCTGCGACTGCTGTTCCTGCTCTACGCCGACAACGTCTTCGGCTACGTGCTGTCGATCGTCCATGACGAGCACGACGCCGAGGACCTGACGAGCGAGGTGTTCGCCCGCCTGCCGCGGGCGCTCGGGCTCTACCGGCCCGGCGCCACCCCCTTCGCGGCCTGGCTGCTGCGCGTCGCCCGCAACGCGGCCCTCGACCACCTGCGCCGCGAGCGCTCGGTGCCGAGCCCGCACGTCCATCCGGCCGGCGAGCCCTCGGGCCCGCACGAGCTCGAGCGGCTCGCCGGCCTGCGCAGCGCCCTCGCGGCGCTGCCCGCCGATCAGCGCCAAGTCGTGCTCCTACGCCTCGTCGCCGGCCTGAGCCCGGGCGAGGTGGCCGACAAGCTCGACCGCTCCGTCGACGCCGTCCACGCGCTCCAGCACCGCGCCCGTCGCCGCCTGCGCCGCGAGCTCACCGCCCTCGGCTTCGCCCCAGCCGCCTAAAGGGGACAGTCCCCTTTAGGTAAACGCGCCTGCACACGCGGCCTTTCGCCGCGACGCGCCAACCTAAAGGGGACAGTCCCGCTATCGGCCCCAGAAGAGCTTGATGCCGCGCTCGAGCAGGCGGGTGACGCGGGGGGAGTAGGGGAAGTAGTGGATCTCGCGCCGGGGGGCGAAGCGGGTGGTCATGATCGCCTGCTGGCGGGTGTACTTGCGGATCCCGGCGGCGCCGTGGCGGACGCCGAGGCCGGAGGCCTTCCAGCCGCCCATCGGCAGCTCGAGCGCGAGGTAGTTCAGGGCCGCGTCGTTGACGCACACCGCGCCGGCCTCGATCCGCCGGGCGATCGCCTCGCCGCGGGCGCGGTCGCCGGAGAAGACCGAGGCGCCCAGGCCGTACTGCGAGTCGTTGGCCCGGGCCACGGCCTCGTCGGCGTCGGCCACCTTCATGATCGGCAGCGTCGGCCCGAACGTCTCCTCGGTCATCGCCGCCATCGAGTGGTCGACGTCGGCCAGCACGGTCGGCTCGTAGAAGCGGCCGGCGCCCTCGCGCACGTGCCCGCCGGCCGTCAGACGCGCGCCGGCGTCGATCGCCTGCTGGACGTGGCGACCGATGATCTCCAGCTGCGGCGGGAAGGTGATCGCGCCGACGTCCACGCTCCCCGGTCCGGCGGGCGGGCCCTGGCGCAGCCGCGACACCTTCTCGGTCACCTTGGCCACGAACTCGTCGTAGATCGGCGCCTCGGCGTACACGCGCTCGATCGAGATGCAGGTCTGGCCGCCGTTCTGCATCGAGTAGTAGACGGCGGCGTTGGCCGCGCGCTCCAGGTTCGCGTCGGCCAGCACGATCATCGGGTCCTTGCCGCCGAGCTCCAGCGACACCGGCGTCAGCGTCCGCGCGGCGCGCTCCATGACGCGCCGGCCCGTGCGCGTCGAGCCCGTGAACATGAGCATGTCGACGGCGTCGATCACCGCCTCGCCGGTCTCCGGGCCGCCGATCGCCACCTGGAACACGCCCGCCGGCACGCCGGACTCCAACAGGCACTGCGCGAACAGCAGCGACGTCAAAGGCGTGACCTCGGACGGCTTCAGGACCACCGCGTTGCCGGCGGCCAGCGCCGGCACCGCGTCGCCCACGGAGTTGACCAGCGGGTAGTTCCACGGCCCGATCACGCCGACCACGCCCACCGGCCGGTAGCGCACGACCAGCTTGCGGCCGAGCACGAGCGGGTTGAACGTGCGGACCTTCTCGTCCGCCAGGTACTTCGCGGCGCGCCTGCCCCAGAAGCCGAGCGCATTCGCGCCGTAGGCCACCTCGACCAGCAGCGCGTCCTCGCGCGCCTTGCCGGTCTCGGCCACGATCGTGTCCGCCACCTCGTCGGCGTGGGCGATCAGCCACCGCTTGGCGCGCGCCAGCCGCTCCCGCCGGCCGGCGAAGCCGAGCGCCTCCCACTCGGGCTGCGCGGCGCGCGCCCTCGCGACCAGCACCGCCACCTCCTCCGGCGGCGTGACCGGCACGGTCCGGATGACCTCGCCGGTGGCCGGGTTCTCGACCGGGATCTCGGTGGCGGTGACGGTGGCCATACCGCGGAGCCTAGTCGCCGACGTCGAGCTTCTCGATCCGTGCGTCCTCGCGCGGGCGGTCGCGGCCGTCGGTGGGCAGCCCCTCGATCTTGTCGACCGCGTCCATCCCGTCGGTCACCTGGCCGAACACGGTGTGCTTGCCGTCCAGCCACGGCGCGGCGCCGACGGTGACGATGAAGAACTGCGAGCCGTTGGTGTTCGGGCCGGCGTTGGCCATCGCCAGCGCGCCGCGGACCACCTTGTGCGCGTTGATCTCGTCCTCGAACTGGTAGCCCGGGCCGCCGGTGCCCGTGCCCTGCGGGCAGCCGCCCTGGACCATGAAGTCGCGGATCACGCGGTGGAAGACCAGCCCGTCGTAGAAGCCGTCGCGGGCCAGCTTGCGGAAGTTGTCGACGGTCTTGGGCGCGTCCTGGTCGAACAGCTCGAACGTGATCTCACCATGGTTCGTCGTCATGGTGGCGGTCGACATAGGGCCTCCTCAGTTGCGGATCGGCTCGAGCGCCACGGGATGCCCGTGGACCGAGGTCACCCGCTCGACCACGCGCGCGGCGTCGCCGGCCGGCACCTCCACCAGCGCGAAGCGCTCGAGGATGCGGACGTTGCGGATCGCCTCGCCGTCCAGCCCGCCCGCGGTCATCGCGGCGATCAGGTCGGCGGCCTCGACGCCCTGGTGGCGGCCGAGGTTGGCGATGAGCTTCGTGTAGCCGGCGCCGTTGGCCTCGGCCACGTCGCGCGGCTTGCGGTGGCGGCGCGGGCGCTCGGACGCCGGCTGCGGACCGACGTGCGCGCCCTCGGCCCAGGGCGAGATCCGGGTGGAGGCGTGGCGCTCGATCGCCTCGAGCTCCCGCCGCTGGCGCGGCTCGACGAACGTGATCGCCCGCCCGGAGCGCCCCACCCGGCCCGTGCGCC
Source organism: Solirubrobacteraceae bacterium (assembly GCA_025935735.1). The sequence goes on from JAICUS010000130.1 coordinate 8,230, forward strand.
CGATGCGGTGGACGTAGACGTCCGGCGAGGTCGGGACGTCGAAGTTCACGATGTGGGTGACCGCTGCGATGTCCAGCCCGCGGGCGGCCACGTCGGTGGCCACGAGGATCGGCAACCGGCCGGCCTTGAACGAGAGCATCACGCCGTCGCGCGCGCCCTGGGTCATGTCGCCGTGCAGCGCCCGGACGTTCATCCCGCGGTCGCGCAGCGTGCGGTACAGCTGCTCGCAGCGGATCTTCGTGCGCGTGAAGACGATCGCCTGGCGGGGCCGCTCGGCCTCCAGCACCCGGACGAGGTTGTCGGTCTTCTCCGCCGGCTTGGTCTCCAGGTAGAACTGCTCGACGGTGTCGATCGTCAGCGTCGCCGCCTTGATCTTGATCGTCACCGGGTCGTAGAGGTGGCGCTCGGCCAGCCGGCGGATCTCGGCCGGCATCGTCGCGCTGAACAGGCAGGTCTGGCGGCTGCCCGGGGCGAGCGCGAGGATGCGCTCGACGTCCTCCAGGAAGCCGAGGTCGAGCATCTCGTCGGCCTCGTCGAGCACGATGTAGCGGCAGGCGTGCAACAGCAGCGAGTGGCGGCTGATGAGGTCGAGCACGCGGCCGACCGTCCCGACCACCACCCGGCCCCCCTGCCGCAGCTGTGCCTGCTGGGAGCGGATCGGCGCGCCGCCGAACACCGCCACGGGGTCGATCCCCTTGCGCGCGCCGTAGGCCCGCAGCGCCTGGGTGACCTGGATGCACAGCTCCCGCGTCGGGGTGAGCACGAGCGCCTGGACGTCGTCGTCCGCCTTGTCGACGAACTCCATCAGCGGCAGCCCGAACGCGGCGGTCTTGCCGGTGCCGGTCTGGGCCTGGCCGATCACGTCGCGGCCCTCCAGCAGCGGCGGGATCGCCTGCTCCTGGATGGGGCTCGGCGTCTCGTAGCCCACGTCGTGCAGCGCTTGCAGCTGGGGCTCGGACAGGCCGAGTTCGGCGAACGTGGTCATTTTCCGGGCAATGACGTTAGCGGCGTGGGTCCAACATGACCTTGCCGGTGGTCCGGCGGGCCTGGAGGTCCTCGTGGGCGCGGCGGGCCTCCGACAGCGGATACGTCTCGCCCTCGACCACCCGGAGCGTCCCGTCGGCCAGGTGCGCGAACAGCTCCGCGAGCGGTCCGTCGACCATCTCGGGGTGCCGGAGCGCCTCGAACAACCAGAAGCCGATCACGGACTGCGAGCGGCGCAGCAGCCGGCCGGTGCGGACCTGGTTCTGCTCGCGTGACGAGATCCCGTAGGCGACCATGCGGCCGAACGGCGCCAGGGCGTCCATCCCCGCGTCGAACACCCGGCCGCCGGCGGCCTCCAGCACGACGTCGACCTGCTCGCCGCCGTTCGCCTCGACCAGGCGCTCCGCGAGATCCTCGGCGGTGACGTCGACCGCGGCGTCGGCGCCGAGCGCGAGCGCCAGGTCGCGCTTGTCCGCGCTGGAGGCCGTGGCGATCACCCGCCCCGCGCCCATGGCCTTGCCCAGCTGGACGGCCAGCGAGCCCACGCCGCCGGCCGCGGCGACGACCACCACCGACTCGCCCGGCGCCAGACGGGCGCAGGTGCGGTAGAGGTGCCAGGCGGTCAGCCCCTGCAGCAGCACGGCCAGCGCCTGCCCGTCGGTCACGCCGTCGGGGATGGGCACCGGAGACCGCGCCGTCGCGTACTCCGCGTAGCCGCCGGTGCCCACGATGGCCGCGACGCGGCGGCCGTCCGGAGCCGTGCCCGCCACCTCGGCACCCGGGATCAGCGGCAGCTCGTAGCGGGCGACATACGAGTTCTCGCGGGCGTGGGCGTCGGCGAAGTTGACCCCGGCGCGGCTGACCGCGATCAGCGTCTCGCCCGGCCCGGGCCGCGGCTCCGGCGCGTCCGCGACGAGCCTGAGGACCTCCGGCCCTCCCCATTCGTCTATCCGGATCGCGCGCACGGCGAGGCGTGAGGCTACCCTCAGGCGCCGTGCTCACTGCTGTCGGATCCATCGCCTTCGACGCCGTCGAAACCCCCGCCGGGAAACGCGACCGCCTGCTGGGCGGCGCGGCCGTCCACTTCTCGCTCGCCTCGTCCTTCCTGGCCGAGACGCGGATCGTCGGCCCGGTGGGCGACGACTTCGGTCCCGACGAGTACCGCGTGCTGCACGAGCGCGGGGTGATCACCGACGACGTCGAGCACGTCCCGGGCGGCAAGACGTTCTTCTGGGCGGGCCGCTACGAGCGCGACCCGAACGTCCGCCACACCCTGCAGACCGACCTCAACGTCTTCGAGACGTTCGCGCCGAAGCTCTCCGACGCCTCGCGGTCGGCCGACGTGCTGTTCCTGGCCAACATCCAGCCCGACCTGCAGCGCGCCGTGCGCGAGCAGTGCGACCGGGCGCGGTTCGTCGCGCTGGACACGATGAACCTGTGGATCGACATCGCGCGCGACTCGCTCGTGAAGACGATCGGCATGGTCGACGCGCTGGTGATCAACGACTCCGAGGTCAAGGACCTGGTCGACGAGCCGAACCTGCTGCGCGCCGCGCGCGGGGTGATGGAGCTCGGCCCGCGGGTCGTGGTGGTCAAGCAGGGCGAGCACGGCGCGGCGATGTACACGCGCGACGGCTTCTTCGGCCTCCCGGCGTATCCCACGGCCGACGTCGTCGACCCCACGGGCGCGGGCGACACGTTCGCCGGCGGGTTCATGGGCTACGTGGCCGCGCACGCCGACGAGGAGATCGACGACGCCCTGCTGCGCCGGGCGATGGCCTACGGCACCGCGCTGGCCTCCTTCAACGTCGAGGCCTTCGGCACCGAGCGCATGCAGACGCTGACCGGCGACGAGGTCACCGAGCGCGTCTCCGCCCTCCAGCGCGCCACCGCGTTCGAGGCCACGCCGGTCGCCCTTCGGACCTGATCCGTCGCCCAACGGACGGCCACCCGCGCGCTCCGCGGCACATCGGCGTACCATCCGCCGCGATGGGCTGGACGATGCTCTACCTCTTCGTCTTTCTCAAGCTGCCGATCCTGTTCGCGTGCGGGATCGTCTGGTGGGCGGTACGGCAGGGCACCGACACCGACGAGGCACGCGTCAAGGCGACCGACGGCGGCAGCCCCGTGCGGCCGCGCCCGCACCCCCGGCGCCCCCGCCGCCCGCGCCCGCCGCGCCGCGGAGGCCCGCACGCCGCCGGCGTCCGCCTCGCCCCGCCGGCCCGCGTCCGCTCCGTGACGGCCTTCGGCCGCGCCCGCGAGCTCGACGGCCACCGCTGAACCGGGATCACACCAGCCGCTCGAGGGTGCGGTCGCGCGGCAGGTGGATCCAGCCTTCGCGCCGGGGCAGCCGGCGGTCGTCCGGCTCGATCGTCTGGCGCAGCTGCGCCGCCCGAGCGACGAGCGCGCACACCAGTGCGTCGAGGCAGTCGTCGGAGCGCACGCAGCCCGCGCGTTGGTCGGCGTCCATCGTGAAGGTCTTCCCGAGGCCCGCGAGCAGCGCGCTCAGCAGCGCCTCACGGCGCTTCCCCGCCCCGGCGCCCTTGTAGGACTCCCGCGCCGGAACCCATTCATCGGGCAGCCAGCAGCGCAGCGCGGCGTCCGGGTACGCCTCGACGACGCGACCGGAGCCGTCCCGCGCCACCCCTGCTTCGCCCAGGTGCCGCTCGAGGTCGCCGAGGATCGCTGCGCAGCGCATCGCGCAATAGGCGATCCGGTCGGTCGAGACGGAGAGGGGCATCTTGCCGGTGCGCTCGTGGACGAACAGGTCCGTTGCCCGCCGCGCGTAGTGCTTCCGGCGGGCGTCAAAGTCTGTGGGCCACGGCTGACGCCGGTGATGAGCCTGGACTGCCTCGACGAACGCGTCGGGCCATCCGAACGGCGCGTCGATTGCG
>JAICUS010000591.1 GCA_025935735.1 Solirubrobacteraceae bacterium
CGACGTCGCGGCAGGCCAGGAACGTGAGCGCGCCGTCGAGCCCCGGGTCGCCCGGCGCGGCGGCGAGGCCGCCCTCGGCGCGCAGGTGGCGGACCTCGACCTCGTGGCAGCCGTCGAACACGACCGCCGCCTCGTGCGCGGCCGCTCGCAGGACGGTCGCCGGCCCCGCGCCGGTGAGCACGATCCGCCGGCGGCCGGTGAGCTGGACCGGCGCGTCGAGGACGTAAGTCCCCGCGCCCAGGCACAGCTCGCCGCCGTCGGCCGGGAGCCGGCCGACCGCGGCCTGGAGGTCGTCGCCCGGGCGCACGGCCACCGTGCACGCGCCGCCGAGGTCGGCCAGCGGCGTGAACTGCGGCCGGCAGTCGGAGAGCACCGTGCGCGCGTCGAGGTCGACCAGGGCGAGCGGCGCGAAGGCGTGCCGGGTCCCGTCGGGGACGGCGGCGACCCGGTGCTCGATGCCGTCGCCGGCCTCGGCGCGCAGCCGCGCTCCCCACCAGTCGCCGGCCACGTAGCCGCCGGCGCCCGCGGTGAAGCGGATGCCGACGTCGGCGCCGCCGCGCGTGGCGGCGGTCGCCGCGCCGGCGCCCACGGCTTCGCCGTCCCAGCGGCGCGCGACCAGCCCGACGGCGGCGCCGGGCGCGGCCACCGGCCGGTCGAGCACCACCACGTCGCCGGCCACCGACGGCGTCACCGAGGCGATCGCGTATAGCGCGCCGTGATCGGCGCGGTCGGCGCGGCGCGCCAGCCACGAGACCTCCAGCCGCTCGCCGGCGGCGAAGCGCAGCGGCGACGGCGCGAGCGTCAGGGTGTCACCGGCGATCGCCGCGACGCCGATCGCCGCGGCGCCGCCCTCATACGACCAGGCGAAGCGGGCGGTCCCCTCGGTGCCCCCGTCGAGCACGGCGACCGACAGCAGGCCATCGGGGATCTGGGCGATGGGGTCGCCCGGCGGCGAGCAGGGATCGGCCGGCGCGACCGGCCCGGCGCGAGCGATCGTCAGCCGCCCGTCCGACTCGGCCACCCTGGCCAGCGCCGCCCAGGCGGCGGTGCAGCCGGCCGCGGTGGTCGCGGCGGCCCGCACGCGGTAGCCGACGCGGGTGCGCGCGGTGGAGTCCGCCGGCGAGAGCGCCGGATCGACCAGCTCGAGCGGATCCTCCGCCGGCTGAACGTGCTCGCGGAAGACGTCCAGGTACACGAGCACCCGCCCGCCCGCCGGCAGTGGCGCGATCTGATCCTGGGAGCCGTAGCTGAACGGCGCGGGGGCGTCGGCGGCGAGGCCGTCCACCCACATCCGGCCGGCCCCGATCTCCAGGTCGAGCGGCCCGGACGCGGTGACGCCGACGGCGAAGGCGGCGCTGCCGGCCACCACGCCGGCCGCGCCCACGGTGTCCGCGGCCAGCCGGCGGGACGCGCGGGCGGCGGCCTCGACGTTGAGGTTCCAGTCGTGGTCGAGCAGCACCCGGCCCTGCTGCATCAGCGTGCCGGTCCAGCGATCCTCACGCCGCAGCGCCACGCTCGTGTAGTCGCCGTTCATTCATTCCTCCCAGGGGGCGAGCGCGAGCCCGGGGCGCACCCCGAGCGGGACGAACTCGTGGATCCGCCGGTCCAGCCGCGCGATGCGGGCGGCGCGGCGCAGGTCGTGGTGGGCGCCGACCTCGCCGCCGTCCGACGCGGCGGTGAGCAGCGGGTGGCCGCTGCCGGGATCGAGCGCGTAATAGCCGGCGGCCTCGAAGCCGACCGAGGCGAACGTGGGCGCGGGGAATGGGCCGCAGCGGTAGATCACCGGCAGCGACGGCGAGGGCTCCGGGCCGAGGTAGCAGTGGCGCAGGCAGCCCTCCTGCTGTTGAACCACCTCGATGCCGTCGGCGAACAGGCAGTCGGTCGCGTCGGCCGACTCGGCGCGCACGGCGCCGGCGAACGTGACCCGCGCGGCCTGGAGGGCGGGCGCGAGCGTCGTGGCGGCGCCGACCGCGTCGCGCGGCGCGGCCGCCGGCGGCGGGCCGCAGACGCTCAGGCGCTCGCCCCGGCCGTCCACCACGCAGTCCTCGAGCACGACCGGGAACGCGCCGAGGTCGGCCCGCAGCGCTCCCAGCACGCAGCGGTGCGCCTCCAGCTGCAGCCCCCACGCGCCCGGGGCGACGGAGAGCACGGCGCCGGTGGGCGGGCTCATGGTCAGGCTCGCCAGCCGCGCCGCGGTCAGGCGGGCGCCCAGCGCCAGGTCGCCGGTGAGCCCGAACCCCTCCAGTGTGACGTCGGCGTCCGTGAGGTCCAGCGCCAGGTCGCCGGCGACCGTGGGCGTGGCGGCGCGCGGCGCGACGACCCGCCAGCGGGACAACGTGGGCGCGAACGCCTGCGGGGGCGGTGCTAGCAGCCGGTCGGAGGTCTCCAGGCGGATCTCCACCGCGCCCTCGGCCAAGCCGGCGCTCTGCGCCTCGGCGAGCGCGAACGCGTCCGCGAGCGTGTGGACGACCAGCCCGGTGGCCGGCAGCGCCGGGTTGACCACGACGACGACCCGCGCCGCGGGGTCCGCCTCCGCGGCGGCGGCCAGCGCGCCGAGCTGTCCGGGCGTCGGGCGGTGCCAGGTGGCCCGCAGCGGCGCCGCCAGCCCCGCGCCCAGCTCCACGTGCGCGCGGGCCAGGTCGACGACCGCCTCGCCGGGCCCGGGCGCCGCCGCGGCCGGACCGCCCGGCGGCAGGCTGCCGAAGCGCAGCGCGGTCCAGGGGATCGCGGCGCCGCCGGCCTCCAGGCCGAGCAGCGCGGGGTAGCCGGGCTCGAGCTCGCCGGCCAGCGGATGATCGGCCGCCACGCTCCAGTTGACGCCGTAGGCGATCTGCCCGGGCCCGAGCGCCTGGAGCACGCGATAGGTGGCGCGCACCGGCGCGCCCAGCTCGTCGCGGCGCTGCTCGCCCGCCGGCGGGCGCAGGTAGGGCGGCGCCTGCGGGCCCAGCGGATGCAGGGCGAAGCGGGCGGGCTCGGGCAGCGGGCAGCACTCGGCCGAGCGGTAGGTCCGGGTCTGCCAGGGCCAGACGACCGCGGTGGCGGCGCGCGGCGCGTAGCGGCCGGACGGCGTGAAGCTGTGGCGGGCGGGATCGAACGGGGTGCCCGCGCGGAAGCGCTCCCCCGCGCGCAGGTCGAGCGCGGCGGGGCGCGGCGGCGGCGGGTGACCGAGGCGCTGCGTCCAGGTGGTCAGCTGCCAGCCCTCGAGCACCCGGGCGGTCAGCCCGGTCACCACCGCGGCGAAGTCCTGGAGGGCGCCGGGCGTCCCCTTGCGGCGCCGCAGCGCGATCGCCGAGGCGACCTCGAGCCGCTCGGCGTCCGCCGGCAGGCCGAGCAGCGCGCCGATGTACGGCACCGCCGCGTCGGCGCAGCTCTCGATGAACGCGTCGTCGTAGAGCGCGTCGATCGCCTGCTCGAGCTGCGCCACCTGCCCGTCCACCGCCGCCAGCAGCGCCTCGAGCAGCCGCGGCTCGTCGGGCGGCGCCTCGCGCAGGGCGCCCGGCAGCCACTCGGCGACGCTCATGCGGGCGCTCCCGTCAGCTGCGGCGCGTCC
>JAICUS010000208.1 GCA_025935735.1 Solirubrobacteraceae bacterium
GGCGTCTCGGCGGTCGGGTCGACGTTCCTGCCGGAGCGGCCGGACGCGGAGTCGCTCGCGCCGCGGCTGCTGGAGCGCGGGGCCCGGTTCGTGCCGGCGCGTCAGCAGGCGGCGAGGCGTGGGCTGCGGGCGTGCGCGCGGCCGGTCAGCGCGGACGGGCGGCCGCTGCTCGGGCCGCTGCCCGGCGTCGAGGGCGCCGTCATCGCCAGCGGCCACGGTGCGTGGGGGATCACGCTCGGGCCGGCCTCGGCGCGGCTGGTGGCCGACGGCCTGCTCGGCCGCGCGGCGCAGATCCCGCCGGCGCTGTCCGCCGGACGCGCCTAGGGGTGCCCGACCGGCGGACGCTCTGACACGTTCTCCGGCGGTCGGGTGGGCCCCCTCGACTGTCTCAGAGCGACGAGGTGTCGGTGGTGATCCGGCCGGCGGTGACCGTGCCGCCGGTGGTGGCGGTGCCGGTCGACGACGAGGTGGAGGTCGCCGGCTTCGCCGTGCCGGTGTCCGGCGTGACGCTGCCGCCGGTGGTGGTCGGCGTGGTGGAGGCGGGCGCCGGGGTGTGGCGCTTCATCTCGACCACGGTGCGGTGCTTGCCCGTGCCGTAGATGTGGTACTCGACGCCGTTGCGCTCGACCATCACGAACGCCTGGCCGGCGCGCTTGTTGTGCGTCGTGTTCACGTACATGCCCGCGCGCGGACCGGTGAGGACCTCGGAGTACGCGTGTCCCGGGACCGCCTGGGTGGTCTCGGGGGCGCTCGCCGAGCTGCTCGTGGAGGTCTTGTCCGTGGCGGCCGCGGCCTCCTTGAGCACGCTCTTGAACGAGCTGTGGCCGGAGGACTTGTGAGTGGAGTGCGACGGGGTCTTGGCGGTCTTGGCGGCCGCGGAGATCGAGTCGGCGAGGGACGTGTCGACGCGCATGGCTTGCTCTCCCATCGGCCATCCGTCCGCCCGACTTGAGCCCCGTAAGGGATCGGACCTCAAGTTCGGGGACGAGCGGCCGCTCAGCGCCGCAGCGCCACGCGAACGACGGTGCGGCGACCGTCGCGGTCCGCCATCACCTTGAGCGTGTAGTGCCCGCGCGCGAGCCGGTGCGTCAGGTGGAGCTTCAGCGGGCCGCGGACCGGGGCGCGGTGGGCGCGCGAGGTGGCCACGAACCGCCTGCCGTGCTTGACCGCCGCGTGCACGCGGGAGCCGGCGGCGTTTCGCAGCCACAGCCGCAGCGTCCGCCCCGAGAGCCGCACCGCCCGCACTCCGAGCCCCGGCGCCCGGCGCCCGGCCGCGGGCGGACCCACGCGCTCGGGGACCCGGGTGGGGTCCGGCGTGATCGACGGCGCCGGCAGCACCTCCGGCGTAGCCGTGGGCGTCGCGGTCGGCGTCTCCGTCGGCGTGGCCGTGGGCGTCGCCGTCGGAGTCGGTGTCGGAGTCGGAGTCGGCGTGGGTGTCGGTGTGTCCACGGTCTTGGTCAGCTCGACCACCGACACCGCGCCCGCATTCGCGGCGGTCGGCGCCGTCGACGCGTGGTAGCTCACCAGCCCGAGGTAGAGCCCCTTGGCGTCGATCCCCGACCACCGCAGCGGCAGCGTCACGGGGTCGCCCGGCGTCACCGCGGCGGGCTCGCCCGTCACCGCCAGCCCGCCGTCGTCGGGCTGCGCATCGGCCACCACCCAGCTGGAGAGGTCATACGAGGACCCGCCGTTGAGCAGGGCGACGACCGCCACGACCGCGACGACGTACTTCCCCGCCGCCGGGAACGCGACATTCACCTGCTCGGCCGAGTCGCCGCGAGTGGACGACGCCACCCGTACCGCGTCCGACAGGTTGCCGTCCCCGTTCGGGTCCCGGTACAGGTACAGGTCGAGGTTCGGCCCGACCGCCCCGCCGTCGACGTTCGCCAGCCGGGCCGACACGAGCTGGGTGCCCGCCGGCACGTCCAGCGGATACAGCTGCGTCCCCGGGTCGGCCCCGGTGAGGTCGGGCCGCCCGCTGCCCGGCGGGATGCGACGCCCGGCGGCCTGCACCACCCCCGCCGTCGGTCCGAACCCGAGCTCCGACAGCGGCCCGCTCCAGCCCGGCCGGATCGTCTCCGCCACCGAGCCGGAGGCGTCCGCGGTGCTGATGACGATCGGCGAGGTGACCGTCCCGAAGACCGGCCGCACCGCGATCGGCAGCCGCAGCGTGCGGCCGTCCCCGCTGGTCAGGACGAGCGCGCCGAACACCCACTGGTTCAGCGGCGCGTCGCCCCGCGTCAGCGTGACCGTGACCGCCTGCGTCTGCCCCGGCGAGATCCGGAAGCCGTCCACGTCGGCGGTCGCCGTGACGCCCGGCGGCGCCACGACCGACACCGTCCAGCGCGTCGCCGTCGGGTCGATCGACCGGAACGTCCGCGTCGTCGAGTCCTTGCCCGCGAGCCGGCTGAACGCGATCGAGGGCAGGTTCAGGTCGCTCGGGCGCTTGCGCGGGATGTCGCCGCCGACGATCGACGGGTCCAGGAACTCCAGGTACTGCACGTAGTCGTCGAGGGTGGCGTTGAGCACGAGGCCGGCGTGCGCCGCCTTGTTCGGGTCGATCTCGCCCGCGCCGGCGTCGAACGGCGTGGCCGGCGTGACGCCGTCCTCCTTCGTCACCGCCGGGTTCGCGGTCATCATCAGCTCGGACTTGATCTCCGCCGGCGACAGCGTCGGCATCGCCTGAGTCAGCAGCGCGCCCGCGCCCGCCACCTGCGGCGCCGCCTGCGAGGTCCCCTGCATCGTCGCGAACAGCTGGCCGGGCCGGTTGCCGCTCACCGCCGCGGGGCGGTCGGCCATCCCGGCCAGGATCTGCACCCCCGGCGCGGACAGGTCCGGCTTCAGCACGTCGGGCACCGCGGCCTGCGGCCCGCGGGCGGAGAACGCGGCGAGCACGCGCGGTTGCTGCGTCGTGTCGACCGTGCCCGCGCTCAAGGCCGCCGATGCGCCGCCCGCCGCGATCGCCGTCTTGATCCGCTGCCCGTCGGCCAGCGTCACGTGCGCCGTCGGCACCCAGTGCGTGTCGGTGTCGAGCTCCTGGGCCGCCGTGGCGTTGTAGAGGATCATCCCCACGCCGCCGGCGGCCGCGACGGTCTTGCTCTTGTCGATGCGATCGTTGCCGCCGCGCAGGCACAGCACGACCTTGCCCGCCACCGCCGCGGGGTCGAGCGACTCCGGCTGGCACAGCGCGGACACGGCCGAGGTCACGCCCGCGTTCGGCACCTTCTCGGCGTCGACGAGCGGCGTCGACGGCAGCCCGCCCGTCACGGACGCGCCGCGCACTACGAGGTCTCCCACGGTCACGGTCGACACGAAGGAGCGGTGCAGCGTCGACGCGGCCACCGCGGTCGTCCAGGGCACGTCGGACGGCTGGGCCACCGTGCCGGCCCCCGGCCCGCCGTTGCCGGCGGAGTCCGCCACGAACACGCCCGCGGCCGCGGCGTTGAGCAGCGACCGCTGCTGGGGCCCGAAGAGCGTCGAGCCGGTGCCGCTGAGCGACAGGTTGATGACGTCGACGCCGTCGGCCACCGCCCGGTCGATCGCCGCCACCACGTCGGCGCTGTTGCAGCCGGTCTGCGCCGCGGTGAGCCCGTTCCAGCACGCCTTGTACGCGGCCACGTACGCGCGCGGGGCGACGCCGGAGATGAGGTCGACGCCGAGCGTGTTGTCGTCGATCTCCGGGTCGACGCCGTAGTTGCCCGCGGCGATCGAGGCCGTGTCGGTGCCGTGCCCGTCGTCGTCGCGCGGCGAGAGGAAGGAGTCGGGCGCGACGTTGGTGCTCCCGAACCCGTCGACGAAGTAGCGGGCGCCGATCAGCTTGTCGTTGCAGTCGGTCACGTCGAAGCCGTCGCCCGCCTCGCACGCGCCGTCCCACACCGCCGGCGGCGAGTACGGCGCGCCGTCGAGCGGCGGCGGGTCCGAGAACGACGGATGGCCGGGCTGGATGCCCGTGTCGATGTCGCCCACGATCACGCCGGCGCCGGCGCCCCCCTCGGCCAGCGGCCCGCCGAGCTGGTCCCACAGCCCGACGTCCGGCGCGGTCAGCCGCAGGTACGCCGGCCCCTCGCCGAACGGGCCGCCGAGCCGGACGTCCGGGTCGTCGGCGTCGACGTGCTCGAGCTCGGCGCGCTCCACGCTCTCCACGCCGGGCGCGGAGGCCAGCGCGTCCGCCTGGGCGCGCGTCAGGTCCGCGGCGAACCCGGACAGCGCGTAGCGGTAGGAGTAGACGACCCTCGGGGCGTGGGCGAGCCGGCCCAGCACGGCCTTCTGCCGGCGCGCGAGGTAGGCGCGGTAGTCGAGCCCCGGCGCGGAGTCCACCTTCAGCTTGCGCCCGGTCACCCGCGGCGACGTCGCCGGGATCCCGGCGCGGCCGCCCGCGTAGGTGGCCAGCGGCGCGTCTGTGAGCGCGACGACGTACGTGTCCGCCCGCGCAGCCGCCGGGAACGCCAGCGCGGCGGCCATCGTGGCCCACACGACGCGCGACTTCAGCAATGATCCTCCGTGATGGGGCGAGTGTAGGCGCGATGCACTGGTTCGTCGACGCTTCGAACGTGATCGGGTCGCGACCCGATGGCTGGTGGCGCGATCGCACCGGCGCCACCCGCCGGCTGATCGCGGCGGTCGAGGCCTGGGCGGCGCGCGAGCACGCGCGGGTGACCGTCGTGCTGGACGCCGGCCCGGCCGAGTTGGCGCGCACCGACGGCGACGTCGACGTGGTCATCGCGCCGCGCCGGGGCCGCGACGCGGCCGACGACGAGATCGCCCGCCTGGTGGCCGACCGGGCCGACGCGCGCGTGGTCACCTCGGACGCGGCGCTGGCCGAGCGCGTGCGGGCGTCGGGCGCGCAAGTCGAGGGGGCCGGTGGCTTTCGGAACCGACTGGCGTACTAGCATCCTGCCGCAATGAGCGACGACGGTCTGCGCGCCAGCGTCGAGAAGATGCAGCGGGAGGGTGTCGCAGACCCCGCGATCCGCGCCTTCGAGCACTACTACCGCCAGCTGGAGGCCGGGGAGACCGGCCTGATGCCGGAGGAGTCGATCGAGCCGGTGACCGACCTGCCGGCGCTGGACGAGCTCCCCGACGACCCCGGCGCACAGCGCGAGGCGCTCCGGCACGCGGTGGTGATCCGCCTCAACGGCGGCCTCGGGACGAGCATGGGACTTTCGAAAGCGAAGTCCCTGTTGGAGGCCAAGGACGGGCTGAGCTTCCTCGACGTCATCGCCCGCCAGGTGATCGCGCTGCGCGAGCGCCACGGGGCCGCGCTGCCGCTGGTCCTCATGGACTCCTTCTCCACGCGCGAGGACTCGCTCGCCGCCATGGAGCGCTACCCCGACCTGGACTCCGGCATCCCGCGCGACTTCATGCAGAACAAGGAGCCGAAGGTCCGCGCCGACGGCGACCTGATGCCGGTGGAGTGGCCGGACAACCCGGCGCTGGAGTGGTGCCCGCCCGGCCACGGCGACATCTACACGGCGCTCGTCACCTCCGGGCTGCTGGAGCAGCTGCTCGAGCGCGGCTTCGAGCACGCGTTCATCGCCAACTCCGACAACCTCGGCGCGGTGCTCGAGCCGCGCATCCTCGCCTGGATGCGCAGCGAGGGCTTCCCGTTCCTGATGGAGGTCACCGACCGCACGGAGGCCGACCGCAAGGGCGGCCACGTCGCGCGGCGGCGCGACAACGGGCGGCTGGCGCTGCGCGAGACCGCGCAGACGCCGGACGAGGACCTGGAGAAGCTGCAGGACATCGACCGCCACCCGTACGTGAACACGAACAACCTGTGGGTGGACCTGCGCGCGCTGGACGCCGCGATGCGCGAGCGCGACTGCGTGCTCGGCCTGCCGATGATCCGCAACGAGAAGACCGTCGACCCGACCGACTCCTCGACGCCGGCCGTCTACCAGCTGGAGACGGCGATGGGCGCGGCGATCGAGGTGTTCGAGGGCGCGCGGGCGCTGGCCGTGCCGCGCACGCGCTTCGCCCCGGTGAAGACCACCGACGACCTGCTGGCGCTGCGCTCGGACGCCTACCGGCTCGACGGCGACGCGCGCGTGGAGCTCGCCCCGGAGCGCGAGGGGCGCGTCCCGTTCGTGGCGCTCGACAGCGACCACTTCAAGCTCCTGCGCGACTTCGAGGAGCGCTTCGCCGAGGGCCCGCCGTCGCTGGTCGAGTGCGACCGCCTCGTCGTCGAGGGCGACGTCCGCTTCGGCGCGGGCGTCGTCGTGCGCGGCGACGTGACCGTGCGCCAGGACGGCGACGAGCCGCTCGCGATCGAGGACGGCGCCGTGCTCGACGGCGACGGGACGGACCATCGAGCGGACGCTAGCGGCGCGTCCGCCCAACACCGCTAGCCGACGGTCTAGACCCCCAATTCAGAGCGTAGGGCGGCGAGCTGCTCGCGCAGCTCCGCGACCTCGGCCTCGAGGCGATCCAGGCGCTCGTCGCGCCGCGGCGGCGGGGGGATGACGACGTCGGCGGCGGCGGCCGGCTCGGACTCCTCGACGTCCTCGGAGAGCCGGTGGCGGTAGCGCTCCTCCTTCTGCCCCGGGCGGCGGGCGAGCTGGGCCACGAAGCCGCGGTCGATCAGCCCGGTGAGCACGTCCTGCAGCGCGGCGCCGTCGGCGAAACGCTGCATCCGCTCGGTGCGCTGCTTGAGCTCGCCCGGCGTCTGCGGCCCGCGCAGCATCAGCACGGCCATCAGCGCCTGCTCGGCGGCGGCGAGGTGGAGCTCCTCGTCGAGCAGGTGGCGGTACTTGGACGCGCGGCTGGAGTGGCCGGAGGCCAGCCGCGTGTAGCGCCGCTTGCCCAGGCGCTGCACCGCACCGCGCACCGTGTCCTCGTCGTAGGCGACGACCGGGTCGCGGTTCGTGCTCTGGTTGCAGGCCAGCCGCAGCGCGTTGAGGCTGAGCGGATACTGGTCCGGCGTCGTGCGCTGCTTCTCGATCAGGCAGCCGAGGACGCGGACCTCGGCCGGCTCGAGGTCGCGGTCCATCAGCGCACCTGCACCCCCGAGATCGCCCGGCTGATCACCAGCCGCTGGATCTCCGACGTGCCCTCGAAGATGGTGTAGATCTTGGCGTCGCGGTGCATGCGCTCGACGGGATATTCGCGCGTGTAGCCGTTGCCGCCCAGGATCTGGATCGCCCGCTCGGTGGCCCACACCGCGACCTCGCCCGCCTTGAGCTTGCTCATCGAGCCCTCGGCGGCGGTGAACGCCCGGCCGGTGCGGCCCATCCAGCTCGCCCGCCAGACGAGCAGCCGCGCCGCGTCGATCTCCATCTTCATGTCGGCCAGCGTGAAGGCGATCGCCTGGTTCTCGATGATCGGCCGGCCGAACTGGCTGCGCTCCTTGGCGTACTCCAGCGCGTACTCGTAGGCCGCGCGGGCGATGCCGATGGCCTGCGCGCCGACGCTCGGCCGCGTGGCCTCGAACGTCTGCATCGCCGCCTGGCGCTTGCCGCGCGTGCCCTCGCGCGCCCGCGCGAGGCGCTCGTCGAGCTTCTCCTTGCCGCCGAGCAGGCAGCGGCCGGGGACGCGGCAGTCGTCGAGGAAGACGTCGGCGGTGTGGGAGGCGCGCAGCCCGTGCTTCTTCACCTTCGTCCCCATCGTCAGCCCGGGCGTGCCCGGCGGGATGACGAACCCCGCCTGCCCGCGCGCGCCCAGCTCGGGGTCGACGGAGGCGATCACCACGTGGACGTTGGCGATCCCGCCGTTGGTCGCCCACGCCTTCTGGCCGTTGAGCACCCACTCGTCCTTCGCCTCGTCGTAGCGGGCGCGGGTGCGCAGCGACGAGACATCGGAGCCCGCGTCGGGCTCGGAGACGCAGAACGCGCCCACCTTGGGCTCGTCGACGGTGCCGTAGCACTGCGGGACCCACTCGGCGAGCTGGTCCGGCGTGCCGGAGGCGAAGATCCCGGCGACGGCGAGCGTCGTGCCCATGATCGCCATGCCGATCCCGGCGTCGCCCCAGAAGAGCTCCTCGTTGGCGATCGGCAGCATCAATCCAGTCTCGTCGGCGTAGAGCTGGGCGATGCCCTCGAAGCCGTAGAGGCCGATCTTCGCCGCCTCCTGGATGAGCGGCCAGGGTGTCTCCTCGCGCTCGTCCCACTCGGCCGCGGCGGGGCGGACGACGCGTTCGGCGAAGCCGTGCACCCAGTCGCGGATGTCGCGCTGGTCCTGTGAGAGCTCGAGCGAGAAGCCGGCTGCGGTGGCTGCCTCCATAGGATGCGGCAGGTTATGACCTACCGCGCCTCCGAGGGCCGCTACGACTCGATGACGTACCGCCGCTGCGGGCACAGCGGGCTGGACCTCCCCGCGATCTCGCTCGGCCTGTGGAACAACTTCGGCGACGACAAGCCGCTGGAGGTCCAGCGGGCGATCGTCCGCCGCGCCTTCGACCTCGGGATCACCCACATCGACCTGGCCAACAACTACGGCCCGCCGCCCGGCGCGGCCGAGCGCAACTTCGGCCGGATGCTGCGCGAGGACCTCGGCCCGTACCGCGACGAGCTGATCATCTCCTCCAAGGCCGGCTACGACATGTGGCCGGGGCCGTACGGCGAGTGGGGCTCGCGCAAGTACCTGCTGGCGAGCCTCGACCAGTCGCTCGCCCGGATGGGGCTCGAATACGTCGACATCTTCTACTCGCACCGGTTCGACCCCAAGACGCCGCTGGAGGAGACGATGGGCGCGCTGGACACCGCGGTGCGCTCCGGCCGCGCGCTGTACGCCGGCATCTCCTCCTACTCGGCCGAGCGCACCAAGGAGGCGGTGGAGATCATGCACCGGCTCGGCACGCCGCTGCTGATCCACCAGCCGTCCTACTCGCTGCTCAACCGCTGGATCGAGCCCGACGTCGTAGAGGTCTGCGAGCGCGAGGGGCTGGGCATCATCGCGTTCTCGCCGCTCGGCCAGGGGATGCTCACCGACCGCTACCTCGGCGGCATCCCGTCGGATTCGCGGGCGGCCAAGGACCACTTCCTCAAGCGCGACTTCATCAACGAGGAGAACATGGCCCGGGTGCGCGGGCTCAACGAGATCGCGGCGCGCCGCGGCCAGGCGCTGGCGCAGATGGCGCTCTCCTGGGTCCTGCGCGACCCGCGGGTCACCTCGGCGCTGATCGGCGCCTCCTCGGTCGAGCAACTGGAGACGAACGTGGCGGCGCTGGACAATCTCGAGTTCTCCGACGAGGAGCTGGCGGAGATCGACCGCTTCGCCGTCGACGCCGGTATCAACATCTGGCAGCAGTCGA
>JAICUS010000124.1 GCA_025935735.1 Solirubrobacteraceae bacterium
CGACCTGATCCTGGAGCTCTGGGGCGACGCCGGGCGCCACGCCCGCTCGGCGAGCGGCGCGGCCGCGCAGCCGTTCGGCATGCCGGTCGAGGTCGAGGCGGTCGTGGCGCTGGCTTAACCGAGCCATTACCGATCGCTTGCCGGCCCGCCCGAACATGCGGGCCGTGCAGAACGGAAGCGACAACTCGGTCAAGGCGCTGTGGCGCGCGGAGCGGACGGCGCGGTGGTTCTTCGCCGCGCACCTGCAGAGCGCGCTCGGCACCGGCGCCGGCTACGTCGCCCTGCTGGTGCTGGCCTACGACCGGATCGGCTCCGCCTGGGGCGCGACCGCGGTGCTGCTGGCCGACCTCGCGCCGGCGATGCTGCTCGGGCCGCTGCTCGGCCGCCTGGTCGACCGCACGAGCCGCCTCGGCTGCGCGCTGGCCGCCGACGCGGTCGGAGCGCTGGCCTTCGCCGCGCTGGCGTTCGTGCCCGGCACGGTGCCGCTGGTGGCGCTCGCGCTGGCCGCGGGCCTCGGGAGCGCGCTGCTGCGCCCCGCGACGGGCGCGCTGCTGCCGGCCGTGGTGGCCGAGGAGCGCCTCGGCGCCGCCAACGCCGTGTTCGGCGCCGTGCGGGAGCTCGGGCAGCTGCTCGGGCCCGTGTGCGCGGCCGGGTTGCTGCTGGCCGGCGGGCCGGGCGTCGTGCTCGTGCTCAACGCGCTCACCTTCGCGGCGTCCTGCGGGATGCTGGCCCGGCTGCGCGGGCACGTCCGGGCGGCGCGGTCCGAGCCCGCCGGCGACGAGCCGGCCGGCGGCGGCGTCCTGCGGCTGCGCCAGGCCCGCCGGCTCATCCTCACCTCGGGCGCGGTCATCTTCACCTGCGGCACGACCAACGTCGCCGAGCTCGTCCTGGCCAAGACCGACCTGCACGCCGGCGGCACCGGCTTCGGCCTGCTGGTCAGCGCCTACGCCTGCGGCATGCTCGTCGGGTCGCTGCTGGGCAACCTCGACGAGGAAGCCGTCGTCGTGCGCTATCTGGCGGCGATCGCCGCGCTCGGTCTCGGCCTGCTGGGCAGCGCCGCCGCGCCCACCGTGCCGTTCGCGCTGGTCAGCTTCGCCCTCGCCGGCGCCGGCAACGGGCTGTTCGTCGTCGTCGGCCGCCTGCTGCTCACCCGCGCCGTGCCCGACGGCCTGCACGGCCGCGCGTTCGGCGTGCTCGACGCGGTCGACTCCTGGGGCTTCGGCGCCGCCGTCCTGCTCGGCGGGGCGCTCGTCGCCGCCGCCGGCGGCCGGGTCACGTTCGCACTGGCGGGCGCCGCCACGCTCTTCGTCCTGGCTCTCGCGGCCGCGGCCGCACGGAACCCGAAGGGAGGTGTCTCATGGGTCGCAAGTGGTACCGCAAGTGGTAATCGCGTCCTCGCCGACGCCACGGCGTAGCCGGCCGACCGCCGCCTCCGCGCGACGGTCGGCCGGCTGACGCGCCCGCCGCCGGGGCGTTGCCTAAGCTCCGCGCCCCCGATGTCGCGCCCGGAGTACTACGGCAACCCCGCCGGTGTGACGGACGACCTGGAGGTCGTCCGCGCCGTCTACGCGGCCTTCGCGCGCCGGGACATCGCCGGCGCGCTGCCCTACATCGCCCCCGAGTGCGAGCTGCACGCGTCCGGCACCGCCACGGCGGCCGGCCGCGGCTCGCCCTACCGGGGGCACGACGGCGTCCGGGCCTACTTCGCGGACGTCGGCGCCGTGTGGGACGAGCTCGTCCTGCACGCCGAGGACTTCCGCGTCGTCCCGGGCTCGGTGATCGTGATCGGCCACGTCACCGCCTCCCGCGGCGGCGAGCGGATGCGCCGCTCGATCGTCTGGACCTGGCGGCTGCGCGACGGGCTGGCCACGTCCGTCCGGGTGTCGGACCTCGGGCCGCTCGAGACGCCGGCCTGATGGAGATCCGCCGCGCGCTGCCGGGCGACCTCGAGCCCGCCCTGCACGTCATGGCGGACGCGTTCGGCACGGCGTTCCAGGTGCCGTCGGTGCACACCCTGGTCGCCGGCGCGCCGGGCGGGCACCTGCTCGTGGCGGTCGAGGACGAGGCCGTCGTAGGCACCGCCGCGGCGGTCTCGTTCGGCTCCACGGGCTGGCTCGGCGGCGTCACCGTGGCGCCCGCGGCGCGCGGGCGGGGCCTGGGCCGGGTGCTCACGGAGGCGGCGCTGGACGCGCTCGGCGAGCACGAGACGGTGTCGCTGCTGGCCACGCCGGCGGGCCGGCCGATCTACGAGCGGCTGGGCTTCGTGCCCGAGGTCGAGTATCAAGTGTTCACCGCGCCCGAGGAGCGCCCGCCGGCGCCGGCCGACGGCCTGGTGCCGGCGTCCCGCGACCTCGTCCTCGCGCTCGACCGCGAGGCCACCGGCGAGGACCGCACGCTCGCGCTGGAGGCCGGCCTGGAGTGCGCGTCAGCCACCCCGGACGGCGCCGGCGTCGTCCTGCGCCCGCCGTGGTCCGCCCGCCCGATCCTCGCCCGCGACCCGGCGGCCGGCGCCGCCCTGCTGGCGGCCACGCTGGAGCCGGGCCTGCGGCTCGCCGTCCCGGTGGTCAACGCGGCGGCGATGGCCGCGCTGTCGGCGGTCGCGCGCCCCCAGCGCGGCGCCGTGCGGATGCGCCGGGGCGCGCCGATCGCCTGGCGCCCGGAGCAGGTCTGGGGCGTGTTCGCGCTGTTCTTCGGCTAGCCGGCGGGGGGCGCCTCGGCGTCGGGCTGCTGCGGCCTGGAGCCGCCGCCCGACAGCAGCCACTCGACCTCCGAGGAGGGGTCGCCGGCGCTCTCGGACGGCTCGCGGCGCACGTGCAGCAGCCGCTCGCCGCCGAAGCGCACCGTCGACACCGCGTAGGCGGACACCGGCACGCCGTGGCCGCCGGCGAGCCACTCGATGGTCATCAGCGCCCGCGGGTCATAGCCGCCCGCCACCAGCACCAGCGACGGCGACTGGCTGCCGTCGACCACCTCGAGGTCCTCGTGCACGGCGACCAGCCGCTCGGTGTCCCACGAGGCCACGTCCGCCGCCGCACCCAGCGCGCGGCCGAGCTGCCACTCCACCGTGTCGCCGGTGAGCAGGATCACCACGACCCGGCGGCGCGGCTCGTCGAGGCCCAGCAGGTCGATGTAGGGGACGGGCTCGCGCACCAGCAGCCGCACGCCGGTCAGCCCGAGCTCGGCGGCGAAGGCGTCCCAGGAGGCGGTCACGAGCGTGAGCAGCTCCTCCCGGTCCGGTGTCTCCTGCACCAGGCCCGCCGCCTGGGGGGGCACAAGCGTGCCCGAGGTCTCATCGATGCGCAGCACTGCGGCGGGTCCTCCTCCGTGTAAGCGTTGCCTTCCGGGGGCAAGCCTAACCGAGCGTGACGGTTTCGCCGATGGCGATCCGCCCGGCGATGACCACCCGCGTCTCGATCCCCGGCCCGTCGGCGCGCGAGCTGATCAGCCGCAGGCGCACGCCCTCGGCGAACCGCAGCTCGCTCCCGGCCCAGCCGCCGGGCGGCAGCTCGATCTCCAGCTGCACGTTGACGCCCGCCAGCCGCGCCTCGATGTCCGGCGGCGTCGCGGCCACGACGACCGGCTGCACCTCCACGGGATCGCGCATGAACTCGATCGCCACCCCGGCGTCCTGCTCGAGGCGGTGGCGCAGACGCGGGTCGCCCCAGCGGTAGCGGCCCTCCCCGCGGGGCGCGTGCACGATCGGGTAGGGCGGCATGCGGCCGACGATCGCCCCGTCGGGGTTGAACGGGAACTCGGCCCGCCACGCGGTCAGCCGCGGCGCGTCGTCGGCGGTCAGCGGGCCGTGCGGGCCGGCCAGCAGGTGCCGGCGGTCGCCGGCCACCCCGCGGTCGTCGACCCGGGTGGTGCGCAGCCGCTCGCCGCCGAGCGGGGTGACCGGCCAGCGCCAGAGGGACTTCACGGTGCCGGTCGTCATCGCGCTATGCGGCACGTTAGCCTCAGAAACAGCATGCTGCCACGCTCGGACGCCGTGCACGCGCTCGCGGGGGAGCCGTTCGACGTCCTGGTGATCGGCGGCGGGATCACCGGCGCCGGCGTGGCGCTCGACGCGGCGACCCGCGGCTACAGCGTCGCGCTCGTCGAGCGCGCGGACTTCGCCTCCGGCACGTCGTCGCGGTCCAGCAAGCTCGTCCACGGCGGGCTGCGCTACCTGCAGAACTTCGACCTCGGCCTGGTCCGCGAGGCGCTCGTCGAGCGCCAGGTCAACGTCAATCTCGCCCCGCACCTCGTGCGGCCGCTGCGCTTCGTCGTCCCCGCGTTCAACGGCGACCGGCCGGACCGGGTCGTGGGGATCGGGCTGAATATGTACGACGTGATGGCCCGCCGCCGGCGGCGGGGTCGCGACCGCGACGAGGACTGGAGCCCGGCCCGCCACCGCACGATCGGCGGCGCCGAGGTGACCGAGCTCGTGCCCGCGCTGGCCGAGCGGGCGCCGAGCGGCGGCTACCTGTTCTACGACTGCCAGACCGACGACGCCCGGCTCGTGCTGACCGTGCTGGCCGAGGCCGAGCGCTTCGGCGCGGTGGCCGCCAACCGGGTGGAGGCGCTCGAGCTGACAGAGGGTGGCGCACGGGTGCGAGACATAGAGGCCTGCGTCGAGCTCGAGGTGCTGGCGGCCAACGTGGTCAACGCCACCGGCGTGTGGGCCGACCGGCTGCGGCCGGCCGAGCTGCACGACGAGGCCGAGGTGCCGGTGATCCGCCCCAGCCGGGGGACCCACATCATCGTCCCCGAGACGGCGCTGCCGGTGGAGGCGGGGACGATCGTCCCGGCCGGCGGCGGGCGGACGATCTTCGTCCTGCCCTGGCTGGGCCGCACGCTGATCGGGACCACCGACAACGACTACGAGGGCGACCTCGAGCACGTCCGCCCGGCGGCCGACGACGTCGCCTACCTGCTGGAGGCGGTCAACGCGTTCTTCGGCGTGGAGCTGGGCGCGGGCGACCTGGCGGGCGCGTTCGCCGGCGTGCGGCCGCTGATCGCCACCGGCGACCCGCGCAAGTCCGTGGACATCTCGCGCAAGGCGGAACTCTACGAGACCTCGAGCGGGATGATCACCATCACCGGCGGCAAGCTCACCACCTGGCGGCGGATGGCCAAGCTGGCCGTCGACCGGATCGTCGAGCGCGAGGGCGCGGAGGCGCCGTGCCACACCGATCGCGTCCCGCTGGGGATGGCGGTCGCGCCCGAGGACCTGGCGGCGGCGGATCCCGCCGTGCGGGCGCAGCTGGCCGGCCGCTACGGCCACGTCGCCCACGATGTCCTGGCGCTGACCGCGAGCCGGCCGGAGCTGGCGGAGCCGATCGTCCCCGGGCGGCCCGACCTGCTGGCCGAGGCGCTCCACGCCGCCCGGCGCGAGCAGGCCCGCACGGTCGGGGACGTGCTGCTGCGGCGCACGCGACTCGGGCTGACCGCGGCGCGGGCGCTGCTGGCCCCGGAGGCCGACGCCGTCGAGCGGGTCGCCGCCGTCCTGGGGGACGAGCTCGGCTGGGACGCGGCGCGGCGCGGGCGCGAGTGCGCGGCCTTCCGCGAGGAGGCGGCCGCGGAGGGCATCCTCCCCGCACCGTAACTTTCCCGGTGCTGCCCGGTTGCAGCCACCGCCGATGCGTCGCCTCGTCCTCATCCTCGCGTTCCTGCTCGTCCCCGCAAGCGCGGCCCGCGCGGCCTGGCGGCCGCCGCAGGCCCTCGACGGCCCGAACGCCGCGGTCACCGGCCTGGGCGGCGTCAGCGTCGCCCGCGAGGGCACGGGCGCGGTCGGCTATCTGCGCAGCGACGGCGTGTGGGTCTCGCGGCTGGCGGGCGGCGCCTGGAGCGCGCCGGCCCAGCTCTCCGCGGCGCCGTCGACCGACGTCAAGGTGGCGGCCGGCGACGGCAACCGGCTGGCGGCGGCCTGGATCTCCGGCGGGACCGTCCTCGCCACGGTGGCCGACGGCGCGGCGTTCGCGGCGCCGGTCGCGGTCGGCGGCCCGGGGGCGGAGAACCTGGACATCGACATCGGCGTCAACGGCGTGGCCTACGCCGTGTGGGAGCAGGGCGGCGACGTCCGCGCGGCGCGGCTGCTCGGCACGACCTGGACGCCGCTGGCGGCGCCGCTGGACATCGTGCCCGGGGCGGCGGCCGGCACCGGCGCGCTGCGTCCGCGGGTGGCCGTCGACGCCGCCGGCAACGCGCTCGCGGTCTGGGGCGAGGCCGGCGCCGACGGGACCACGCACGTGTACGCCCGGCGGCTGGTCGGCACGGCGCCGTCCGCGTTCCCGCGCGAGGCCGCGGCCGCCGCGGACTCGCCCGACGTCTCCACGCAGTACGACGGCAACTTCGAATGGGTGGTCTACCGCCAGACCGTGGGCGGCGTCTCGCACACGTTCGCCCGCCACTTCCTCGGCTCGACGTTCGACCCGCCGGTGCAGCTGGACGGCGGCGCGGCGTCCGACTCGCCGCGCGTGTCGATCGAGGGCGGCGGCGAGGGCGCCGCGGTCTTCAACGCCGGCAACGTCGCGCAGAGCCCCGTGCTGGCCGGCGGCCCGTTCGGCGCGTTCGGCCCGGCGCAGACGCTGGGCGCGAGCGGCGCGGGCGCCACCCTGCCGGACGTCTCGGCCACCGACAACGGCAACGTGGCCGCGGTGTGGCAGGCCGACGGGCAGGTGCACGGGCGCTTCCTCGAGCCCGGCCAGGCCTACCAGCCGGACACGGCGCTCTCCAACCCCGCGCTCGGTGCGCTGGACGCTCCCGGCGCGCTCGTCGCCGGCGACCGCGTGGGCGACTACGTCGCCGCGTTCGTCCAGGGCCCGGCGGGCGCCCGCACGCTGTCCGTGGCCGAGTACGACCGGCCGCCCGGCCGCCCGTCCGTTCCCAGCTCGACCGCCTACACGTGCCACGCGCGGCCGACGCTGCGCTGGGCCGCCGGGCTGGAGCTGTGGGGGCCGCAGACCTACCAGGTGCTGATCGACGGCGCGGCCGCCGGGACCACGGCGGCCGAGACGTTCGTCCCGCCGGTGCCGGTCAAGAGCGGGAAGCACACCTTCCAGGTGGTGGCGGTCGACCAGGCGGGGCAGGCCACGCCGAGCCACACGCGCACGCTGCGGGTCGATTCCCGGGTGCCGCGCGTGCGGGTGTCGGTGACGGGGCGGCGCCGGGCCGGGCACATCCTGCGCATCCGCGTGAAGGCCAGGGACCGCGGCGGCTCGGGGCTCGACCATGTGACCATCGCGTTCGGCGACCGCCACTCGGTCCACCGCAGGACGGCGTTCCACGCCTACCGGCGCCGCGGCCGTTACACGCTCAAGGTGTCGGCGGTCGACCGGGCGGGGAACATCGGCCGGCGCACGGTGAGGCTGCGGATCCGGTGACGCCCCGGCTCATGGGCATCCTCAACGCGACGCCGGACTCGTTCTCCGACGGGCGCGGCGAGGAGCCCGAGGCGGTCCGGGTCGCCCGCGGGCGGGCGCTCATCGCGGCCGGAGCGGACATCCTCGACATCGGCGGCGAGAGCGCGCGCGGCGACCGGCCCGCGGTGTCCGCCGCGGAGGAGATCGCGCGCGTCTGCGGGCTGATCCGCGTGCTCTCGCGCGACGTGGTCGTGTCCGTGGACACCTACAAGCCCGAGGTGGCGGAGGCGGCGATCGCCGCGGGCGCCACGATCGTCAACGACGTCTCCGGGCTGCGCGATCCCGAGCTGGCGGCGGTCTGCGCGCGCGGCGGCGCCGGTCTCGTGCTCATGCACACCCGCGCGGCGCCCAAGGAGACCGTGCTCGACCCGGGGACCTACGACGACGTGGTGGCCGACGTGGTGGCGTTCCTGGGGGAGCGCATCGAGCTCGCGCGCGCGGCGGGCGTGACCGAGCTGTTTCTCGACCCCGGGCCGGACTTCGCCAAGACGCCCGCGCAGACGGTGGAGGTCCTGCGGCACCTGGACGCCGTCCGCGCCCTCGGGCATCCGCTGCTGCTGGCCATCTCGCGCAAGGACTTCCTCGGCGCGATCACCGGCCGCCCGCCCGCGGAGCGCGACCCGGCGACGCTGGCCGCGGTCGCGTTCGCCGCCGACGCGGGCGCGGCGATCCTGCGCGTGCACGACGTGGCGGGCGCGGCGGACTTCCTCGCCGTCCGGGCCGTCCTGCGGGGCGACCGCGTCCTCGGGCCGCTGGAGGGATTGACGCCGGAGCGCTATCCCGACGGGGTTCCCGACCACCTCGCGCTAGGCTGAGGGCGTTCGCCGGCCGCTGAACCCAACGCGGCCGGGGCCCACCGACGCCCCTGTTTAGGAGACCACATGCCCTCCGTCCTGGATCGCTCCGCGCTGGAGCAGAGCCCGCTGGCCGACCTGCACCTGCTCGCCAACGAGCTCGGCGTGGACGGCTTCCGCCGCCTGCGCAAGCCCGACCTCGTCGACGCCATCCTCAGCCGCCAGAGCGGGGAGGAGGTCCCCGCGCCCGCCCCCGCCGCCGCCGCCGTCGTCGAGGAGCCCGAGCCCGAGGAGGCGCCGGCGGCCGACGCCGAGGCCGAGGAGCCGCGGCGCTCGCGCCGGGGCCGCCGCGGCGGCCGCAACCGGCGGCGCGACGAGGACGCCGGCGCCGACCGGGAGGAGCCGCAGGCCGCCGCCGCGCCGGCCGACGACCGCGAGGACCGCACCGTCGAGGGCGCGGTCGAGCTGCTGTCCAACGGCTCGGGCTTCGTGCGGCTCTCGCCCCCGGACCCGACCGACGACGACGTCTATATCTCCGCCGCCCAGGTCAAGCGCTGCGAGCTCGTCTCCGGCGACCGCATCAGCGGCCCGATGCGCGCGCCGCGCCGCTCCGAGCGCTTCCCGTCGCTGATCCGGGTGGACACGATCAACGGCCGCCCGGCCGAGGAGGTGGCCGAGGGCACGCGCTTCGAGGACCTGGCGGTCGACTGGCCGGCCGAGCGCATCGAGCTCGGCTCCGAGGACCCGACGGTCAAGGCGATCGAGTGGCTGACGCCGTTCGGCAAGGGCTCGCGGGTCGTGCTCGCCGGCCCGTCGCGCTCGGGCAAGAGCGAGGCGCTGCGGCGGCTCGCCGCGGCGCTGTCCGGCGCCCAGGGGCTCGAGGTCAGCGCGGTGCTGGCCGGCGTGCGCCCCGAGGAGATCGGCGACTTCCCCGTCGTCCCGGGCGCGGCGCTGACCTTCGCCGCCTCCGTCGACGCGCAGGCCCAGGCGGTCGAGCAGGCCGTCGAGCAGGGCCGCCGCGTGGCCGCCCGCGGCGGCGACGCCGTCGTGCTGATCGACACGCTGGAGTACCTGCCCGCGGCGGCCGCGCGCCGCGCGCTGGCCGCCGCGCGCAACCTGCGCGACGGCGGCTCGGTGACCGTGATCGCCACCGCGCAGGCGCCGCTGGGCGGCGAGACGACGGTCGTGGTCCTGGACGGCGCGGCAGCGACGCTCGGCCGCTTCCCGGCGCTGGCGCTCGGCCTGTCGGGCACGCTGCGCCCGGAGCTGCTGGTGGGGGACGCTGGCGCCCAGGCGGTGCGCGACGCGGCGGCCGAGCAGGCGGGCGCGCCCGCGGCGGAGATCCCGGCGGCGCCGGCCGCGACGCCGGCCCCCGCGGCGGCGAAGAAGCCAAGCGCCAAGAAGGCGGCCGCCAAGAAGCCGGCGGCCAAGAAGAAGAAGGCGACCGAGAGCTAGTGGTGCGCCACTAGTACCGGCCGCCGTAGGCCACGCGGCGCCAGCTCGGCTCGGGCGAGAGCTCGATCGGCTCGCGGTCGCGCTCGGGCTGGACGTAGCCGAACGTGTGCGTGATGTCGTCGAAGGCGACGTCCAGCTCGCCCTCCTTGACGCGCTGGTCCAGCCAGGCGGAGCGGAACACGAGCCGGCGCAGCCAGTGCACGAGCGAGCGGTCCGCGGGGCCGACGAGCTCCGGCCAGCAGTCGTTGACGTGCTCGCCCAGCGCGCTCGCGGGGTCGGCCACCTCGCCGTTGACGGTGAGGTTCACGAGGTCCTCGAGCTCGGTGTCGCGCAGCCGCTGCTTCACGAAGCCGAGCTTGCGCCCGGCCTGCTCGACGCGCTCGGAGAAGTCGCGTTCGTTGAAGGTGAAGCGAAGCTCACCATATTCCAGGACGTAGTCCTGACCCGAGTCGTAGTTGCCGCGGCGAATCTGGTCCATGTGGATGAGCCCGGGGTCGCCGGGGCGTCTGCATGTTATGCGCGGATCCTGCTTGGAGTCTGCGGCTGAAGCGGATCTTTCACGGCGCGCTCAGCCCGTCGCGCAGGTCGAACGCGCGGACGGCGCCCGGGGCCGTGTCCGGGAAGTCGGCGAAGCGCCGGTTGAGGCAGACGAACTCGTCGCCTGGCGCCCGCTCGTGAGCCTTCTCGACGGCGAACGCGCAGCGGGCGAGCGGCTCGCGGGCGAGCTTGAGCGTGCCGTACCCGCGCCCGCGCTCGGCCTCCTCGAACAGCTTGACGTCGATCTCGGTGGCGAACACGCCGTGGGTGCAGCCCATGTAGCGGTTGCCGCTCAGCGGGTCGTCGTAGGTGTACAGCGAGGGGCAGCGGGCGGCGACGCAGGTGGCGGGGGCGATCACCCGGTCGCAGTAGGTCAGGCACTGCCGGCACTCGGTGGCCTCGACACGACGGACGGTCCGGCCCATCGGCGCGAGTCTACCCCCGGCTTCCGCGATCACGCGCCCCGGCGGCCCGCGGCGGCTCCCGCAAACTGGCCGTTCGACGGTGGTGGTCCGCAATACACCGTGTTACGGTCGGTAAGCATGGCCAGGGGTATCTTCTCGTATCGGTCCGGCGCGTCACGCCCGGTCCGCCCGCTCGCCGCCGCGCTGCCCGCGGCGCTGCTGCTCGCGCTCGCGCTCGCGCCCGCCGCGGGCGCTGACGCGCCGCCGGTTCCGCTCGCCGGCACGATGCTCAGCGGCACCGTCGGCTTCCCGCGCGAGCAGGGGATGACGCTGTCGATCGACGCGCACGACCCGTCCCGCGCCACCGCCACCGTCGGCTTCGACGGCCGCTGCAAGGGCGGGGGCGTCGGCGAGTTCTGGGCCGCCTACATCCCCGCGCGCCAGACCGTCCGCATCCGCCACGGGCGCTTCTCGGCCAAGCTCACGGGCACCGCGCGCAACATCGGCGGCGTCACCGGCCGCACGGGCGCGTTCCACTGGACGCTCGCCGGCCGCTTCACCGACCCCGCCACGGCCACCGCCACCGTCTCCGGCACCGCGAAGCTCCGTCAGCGCGGGCACGTGATCTCCCGCTGCCGGATCGCCGGCCGCGCGCCGGTCAAGCTCGCGCCCTGAGCGGCGGCTGAGCGCGCGCCGCCCGGTGGACCGGCGCGGCTCGGGGGGCGAAGGTCGCGCGGGCAGGGCTATCGGAGCTGATGATCGCCGAGCCCGCCCGCATCCTGCTCGTGGAGGACGACCCCGGCGTCCGCACGTTCCTGGCGGACAACCTGGCGGCGGACGGCTACGAGCCGCTGGTCGCCGAGACCGCGCGCGAGGGGCTGCGGCTGCTCGAGTACAAGCAGCCCGACCTCGCGGTGATCGACCTCGGGCTGCCGGACGGCTCGGGGCTCGACCTCATCCGCGCGGTCCGGGCGGCCGACGGCGTGGCCTCGCGGCTGGACCCGTCGCTGCCGCTGGTCATCGTCTCCGGCCGCACGGGAGAGCTCGACCGCGTCCGGGGGTTCGAGCGCGGCGCCGACGACTACGTGTCCAAGCCGTTCTCCTACGGCGAGTTGCGGCTGCGGATCGCCGCGGTCCTGCGCCGCGCGCGCGGCCGGCGTCAGCGGGGGCGGCTGCAGGTCGGGGACCTGGTCGTCGACCCGGCGGCCCGCGAGGCGCGGCTGCGCGGCGCGCGCGTCGACCTCTCCGCCAAGGAGTTCGCGCTGCTGTGCACGCTGGCGAGCGCACCCACCCACGTGTTCACGAAGGAGCAGCTGCTGCGCGAGGTGTGGGGCTTCAGGTCGCTCGGGACGACCCGCACGCTGGATTCGCACGCCTGCCGCCTGCGCCAGAAGCTCAGCCGCTCCGGCGACCGCTTCGTGGTCAACGTGTGGGGGATCGGCTACCGGCTGGTCGACGGGCCGCCCCCGGAGGCGTCGTGCTGATCGCCGGCTTCACGGGCTGGGCGGCGATGCTGCTGCTGTACGCGCTGCACGTGCGCGTCCGGCGGCGCCTGGTGCTCGTCGCGCGCGCCGCGCACGAGCTGCGCGGCCCGCTCTGCGCCGCCCGGCTGGGCCTCGACACGCTGGCCGGCGCGCCGGCCCGCCTCGCCGCGATCGACCGCGAGCTCCGCCGCGCCGCCCGCGCCCACGA
>JAICUS010000867.1 GCA_025935735.1 Solirubrobacteraceae bacterium
GCGACGATCCGGTCCAGCAGCGCGCCGTCGAACGCGATATGCGAGAGGTCGAGGGACACCCACGCGCCGGCGGGCAACCGGGCGCACAGCCGCTCGTAGGCGGCGGCCACGGCCGGCGCCTCGGCCGCGCCGGTCCGCTCGCCGAACAGGTCGACGCTCGCGTTCAGCCCGGCGTGGTTGAGCCGCTCCACCGCGGCCAGCGCGTCCTCCAGCGTCTCGCCGGCCACGTAGCGGCGCGCGGAGCGCCACGCCCGCCGCTTGGGGGCGACGCGCTCGAAGGCCCCGCTCGTCGCGAGCGTGAAGAGCAGCCGGCGGCGCAGCACGCCGCATAGTCTCGCGCCATGCACGGCCACCTCACCCACTTCGCCGTCAACGCCGACGACCTCCCGGCCACCCGCCGCTACTACGAGGCCCTGTTCGGCTGGCGCTTCACCGAGGCCTATCCGGGCTTCTGGCGCACCACCGACGCGGGCCCGGCGATCGGCGCGATCCAGGGCCGCCGAGCCTTCGCCCGCGACGCGGGTCTCGAGGTCACCTTCGCCGTCGACGACGCCGACGCCGCCGCGGCCACGGCCGAGCGCCACGGCGGCCGCGTCCTCGTGCCCAAGTCGACCATCCCCGGCGTCGGCGATCTGGTCTTCCTCGCCGACCCCAGCGGCAACGTCACGGGCGCTGTTCGCTACCTCGAGCGCTGATCCCGCCCAGCGCCACGGGGCGCGCCTCGACCCGCGAGCCGCGCGTCGCCGCCGCCGCCCGCGGCCCATCCGCGAGCGCGTCTGCGCCGCCGCCCGCGGCTCCCCCCGGCGAGCGCGTCTGCGCCGCCGCCCGCGGCTCCCCCCGGCGAGCGCGTCTGCGCCGCCGCCGTCCGCGCCGCGCGCGCGGCGCCACCGCCGCCCGCGGCTCCCGTCCGCGAGCGCGTGTCCGGCGCCTCCCGCGCGAGGCGGGCCCGGGCGGCGACAGCACCGCGTGTCACGTGTGTCGGACTCAGCCCGACAAACCCGACACACGGCTCGCGCGACACCCGGGCGCAGGTGCCGCGTGGCGCCTTTGTCGACCGCAGCCCGACAAACCCGACACGCGCTGTCGGCCGGCGACCCGCGGCGGGCGGGCTGCGCAGAAGCGGCACAAATTCGGCACGAAGACGGCGCATTCGCGCGTTGAATCGACACACGGACCGCGCGAGTGTTGGTCGCGTGATGCACCCCGCACCGCCCGACACCCGCGTGGCCGCCCTCGCCGCCACCCAGTGGGGCGTCGTCTCGTTGGCACAGCTGCGCGCATGCGGCGTCTCGCGCGACGCGGTGACCACGCGCGTTCGCAACGGGCGCCTGCATCGCCTTCACCGCGGCGTCTACGCCGTGGGACACGTCGACGTTCCGATGGCGGGCCGCTTCCTCGCTGCCGTGCTCGCGTGCGGCCCGACCGCCGTCCTGAGCCACTTCTCCGCCGCCGCCCACTACGGATTCCTCGGCTGGGACGCCCGTTGTCCCGAGGTCACGGTCCGCGGGACTGCGGCGCTGCGGCACCCGGGGATTCGCGTCCATCGCACTCGCGTTCAGGAGCCGCACGACCTCAGCCGCCGTGGGATGCTGCGATTGACGTCGCCTGCTCGCACCCTGCTCGACCTGGCCGCCGTGTTGGACGAGCATGCGCTGCGCCGGGCGGTCCGGCAAGCA
>JAICUS010000149.1 GCA_025935735.1 Solirubrobacteraceae bacterium
GTGGCTGAGGTGGCCGCCGTGCGGGAGGCTCAGGCCCATGATCCGGTCGCCCGGCTGCAGCAGCGCGTGGTAGACGGCCGTGTTGGCCTGCGCGCCGGCGTGCGGCTGGACGTTCGCGTGCTCGGCGCCGAACAGCGCCTTCGCCCGGTCGATGGCCAGCTGCTCGATCACGTCGATGTACTCGCAACCGCCGTAGTAGCGCTTGCCCGGATAGCCCTCGGCGTACTTGTTCGTCAGCACGCTCCCCTGGCACTCGAGCACGGCCTGGGGGACGAAGTTCTCCGAGGCGATCATCTCCAGCGTGCGCTGCTGGCGCTCGATCTCGTGCCCGATCGCCTCGGCGACCTCGGGGTCGACCTCGGCGAGCGGACGCTCGAAGTAGTCGGGCTGCAAGTCGGCCATACGGTGACGGTAGCCGATCCTCAGGCGGCCGCGGCGATGACCTGCTCGGGCACCGCGCCGAGGCGCACGATGCGCCAGGCGCCGGTGCTCTCGTAGCCGCGCAGGTCGACGACGGTCGACGGCGTGCCGGGCAGCTCGCCGCCGTCGAGCACGAGGTCGGCGCCGTCGCGGATGGCGGCCGGGACGTCGGCGAGGCGGCGGGCGTCCGGGCCGCCGGCGAGGTTGGCGGAGGACTGTAGGACGGGCGGCGCGCCCGCCAGGTCCGGCAGGTCGGGGAGGCGGATCCCCAGCGTGTCCGGGTCCGGGCCGCAGGCCAGCGGGAAGCGGCGGTCCGGGTTGGGCAGCAGCGCGGTGAGGCCGCCGGGCAGGAGCTGGTCGAGCAGCGCACGGGTGCGCGGCGGCAGGCCGGCCAGCGCGCGCTCACAGTCGAAGAACATGACCGCGGCCGGCTTCGCGGGCGGACGGCCCTTCAGGGCGTAGATGCGGGCGACCGCGTCGGCGTTCTCGGGGTCGCAGGCGAGGCCGTAGACCGTGTCGGCGGGAAAGACGGCGACGCCGCCGGCCGCGATGCAGCGGGCGAACTCGTCGGTCATCGGCGGGCCACCATCACGCGCTCGATGCCGGCCAGGTCTCGGATCCGCTCGATCTCTCCGAACCCGGCGGCCCGCAGCAGCGCCTCGACCGCGTCGCCCTGGTAGCCGGCGATCTCGAGCGCCATGAACGCCACGGGCGCGGCGACCAGGCGGCGGATGACCGCGAGGCCTTCATCGGCGGCGAACACGGCCACGCGCGGCTCGTAGCGGGCGACCTCGGGCATGACCGTCTGGTCGTCGCCGACGTAGGGCGGGTTCGCGACCACGGCGTCGGCCTCGACGCCGGCCAGCAGGTCGCCCTCCACGAACGTCACGTCCAGGCCGAGGCGCTCGGCGTTCGCCCGGGCGACGGCCAGCGCATCGGCGCTCACGTCGGTGGCGAAGACCTCCAGGTCCGGCCGCTCGGACTTCAGCGCGAGCGCGATCGCCCCCGAGCCGGTGCCCACGTCGACCACCCGCGTGCCCGCCGGAAGGCCCAGCGCGGCCTCGACCAGGTGCTCGGTCTCCGGGCGCGGGATCAGCACGCGGCGGTCGACGGCCAGCTCGAGCATCCGGAAGCCCTTGACGCCCGTGATGTAGGCCACGGGCTCGCGCTCGCGCCTGCGCCTCGCCGCATCCATGAACGCCCGCGCCTCGGACGGCGCAAGCGCGCGCGCCGGGTCGGTGATCAGCGCAGCCCGGTCGACGCCGAGCACGTGGGCGAGCAGCACCTCGGCGTCCAGACGGGGCGTGGCGCAGCGGGCGGCGGTCAGCGCGATCACGGCGGACTCGAGCGCTTCGCGGACGGTCGTTGCGGCAAGCGGGGTGCGGGGCATAAGACGATGAGGGTATGGCGCGCGAGACGGTCTTCACGCTCGAGGCGACGCCGATCAAGTTCGGGCCCGGCGCCGTGGAGGACGCCGGCTGGGAGCTCAAGCGGCTCGGCGTCGCGCGCGCGCTGCTCGTCACGGACCCCGGCGTGGCCGAGCACGCCGACCGGGTGCAGCGAATCCTCGAGCGCGAGGGGATCGCGGTCGTGCGCTTCGACGGAGTCCACATCGAGCCGACGCTCGACTCCTTCCAAGCGGCGGCCGACTTCGCGCTGGAGGCGGACGTCGACGGCTTCGTCTCCGTGGGCGGCGGCTCGAGCATCGACACGGCGAAAGTGGCGAACCTGATCGTCAGCCACCCGGCGCCGGTCATGGACTACGTCAACCCGCCGATCGGCGAGGGCCGCCACCCGCCGGCGCCGCTGAAGCCGCACCTGGCGATCCCGACCACGTCCGGGACCGGCTCAGAGGCCACGACGGTCGCCGTGCTGGACATCCCGGAGCAGAAGGTCAAGACCGGCATCTCGCACCGCTACCTGCGGCCGAGCCAGGCGATCGTCGATCCGGAGCTGGCCCGGACGATGCCCGAGGACGTGTGCGCCTCGACCGGGCTCGACGTGATCTGCCACGCCGCGGAGTCGTTCATCTCGCGCCCCTACGACCGGCGCGACAAGCCGGAGACGCCCGCCGCGAGACCGCCCTACCAGGGCGCCAACCCCGTGGCCGACGTGTGGTCGCAGCAGGCGCTCGAGTACGGCGGGCGGTTCCTGCGCCGGGCGGTGGGGGGCGACCAGGAGGCCCGCGGCGCGATGATGCTCGCCGCCTCGATGGCCGGCGTGGGCTTCGGCTCGGCCGGCGTGCACATCCCCCACGCCTGCGCGTATCCGATCGCCGGGCTCAAGCACGAGCGGCTGATCCGCCACGGCGTCTCCGTGATCGTCACCGCGCCCGCGGCGTTCCGCTTCACCTACGAGGCCGACCCGGAGCGCCACCACCGCGCCGCCGAGCTGCTCACCCGCGCGCCCGCCGAGGGCCCGGACGCGCTGCCCGAAGCGCTGCGCGCGCTGATGCGCGACGTCGGCGCGCCGTCCGGCATCGGCGAGCTCGGCTACGGCGAGGAGGACATCGACGCGCTCGTGGAGGGCGCCCTGCAGCAGCAGCGCCTGCTCGCCGTCGCGCCCCGCGAGGTCGGCGCGAACGAACTGGCGCGCATCCTCCGCGAGTCGCTTTAGCCGCCGGCCTCTTCGAGCTTCTGGCGCTTCTCGGCGTCCTGGAGTGCCGCGGTGAGCTCGTCCGGCTCGCCCGCCAGCACCTGCTCGAGGTTGTGCACCGTGAGGTTGATGCGGTGGTCGGTCACCCGGCGCTGCGGGAAGTTGTAGGTGCGGATCTTCTCCGCGCGCTCGCCCGTGCCGACCTGAGAGCGCCGGTCGGCGGCCAGCTCGGCCTGCCGGCGGGCCAGCTCCGCCTCGTACAGGCGCGCGCGCAGCACCTTCATCGCCCGCTCGCGGTTCTGCAGCTGGGACTTCTCGTCCTGCATCGAGACCACGATGCCGGTCGGCTTGTGGGTGATGCGGACCGCGCTGTCGGTGGTGTTCACCGACTGGCCGCCCGGCCCGCTGGACCGGTACACGTCGACCTGCAGGTCGTTCTGGTCGACCTCGACCTCGACCTCCTCGGCCTCCGGCAGCACGGCCACCGTGGCCGTCGAGGTGTGGATGCGCCCCTGCGACTCCGTCTCCGGCACGCGCTGGACCCGGTGCGTCCCGCCCTCGAACTTGAACACCGAGTACGCGCCGTCGCCCTTGATCTCGAACGTGTAGGAGCCGTCGTTGGCCGACATCGTCTCGGTCTTGAAGCCCCGCCGCTCGGCGTACTTGGTGAGCATCCGGTAGAGGTCGCCCGCCCACAGGCCGGCCTCGTCGCCGCCCGCCCCGCCGCGGATCTCGACGATCACGTCCTTGTCGTCGTTGGGGTCGCGCTCGACCATCGCGAGCCGGATCTCCTCCTCCAGCTCGGCGATCCGCTCGCGCGCGTCGTTGAGCACGCCGCGCAGCTCCGGGTCCTCGCCCTCGGCCAGCAGCTCCTCGGCGCCTTCGGCGTCCGACACCGCGCGCCGCCACTCCTCGGCCAGCCTGGCCGCGGGCGCGAGCTGGTTGAACAGCCGCCCGGCATCGGCGAAGCGCTGCCGGTCCCCGATCACCTCGGGGTCGGCCATCTGGGCCTGCGCCTCCTGGAAGCGCGCCTCGATCTGCTCGACGAGCCGCTCGATCACGGGGATCGAGTCTAGGCCACCACTTCGAGCCCGAGCAGGTCCTCGGCGTGCGGATCCTCGACGGCCAGCACGGCCTCCAGCGCGGCCACGGCGACCGCGAGCTGCTCGAGGTCCGGCTCGCGGGTGGTGAGCTTCTGCAACTGCAGGCCGGGCCAGGTGACGACGCGCATCCAGCGGCGCGAGCCGGCGAGCTTGATCACCTCGAAGGACAGGCCGGCGATCAGCGGCACGCCCAGCACGCGGGTGGCCAGCAGCACGTACCAGGCGGGCAGGCCGACCGGGGCGAAGATGAAGATGGCCACGACCATCACGACCAGCAGGAAGCTGGTGCCGCAGCGGGGGTGCAGGCGCGAGAAGCCGCGGGCGTTCTCGGGCGTCAGCGGCCGGCCGGCCTCGTGGCAGGCGATGACCTTGTGCTCGGCGCCGTGGTACTGGAACACCCGGCGCAGGTCCTTCTGGCGCGAGAGCGCCAGCAGGTAGCCGAGGAAGATCGCGGTGCGGACGACGCCCTCGACCAGCCAGAACAGCGCCGAGGAGTCCAGCCAGCCCTTGATGAGGCTGGTCAGGCCGACCGGGACGAGGAAGAACAGGCCGACGGCGAACACGAGCGCGGCGATCACCGTGCCGGCCCACGCCCCGCGCGAGATCTCCTGCTCCTCGGGCGACTGGACGTTGGCGCTCGCCTCGAGCGCCTTGAAGCCGATCTGCAGCGACTGTGCGAGCGCGACCACGCCGCGCACGACCGGCAGCCGCAGCGCGCGGCGCCCGCGCGCCCAGGCGACGATCGGGTGCGACTGGACGGCGATCTCGCTCTCGGGCGTGCGGCAGGCGACGGCCCAGGTGGACACGCCGCGCATCATCACGCCCTCCAGCACGGCCTGGCCGCCGACGGCGGCAGGCGGAAGACGGTCCGGGCTGCTCACACCACAGTGATCGGCAGCCCGGGCCGGCGACTTAGCGGCTGCCGCGCGCGCGCTTCGCGGCCCGGCGCTGGAAGCGCTCGACGCGCCCGCCGGTGTCGACAAGCTTCTGCTTGCCGGTGTAGAACGGATGGCAGTTGGAGCAGATCTCGACGTGCATGTCGCCCTTGGTGGAGCGGGTGACGAACTCGTTCCCGCAGGTGCACCGGACGGTTGCCTCGACGTACTCCGGATGGATTTCGGTCTTCATGGCTCTTACCAGTGTAGGTAGGGCGACAAGGCCTCAGCAGACGACGCTGAGGACGTTGTCGGTCTCGTCGGACTCGTCGACCTCGTGCGTGGCGTCGACCACCACCGCGATCTGCTCGCCGGGCGTACAGGCGACCGCGGGGATCGCGATCCGCCGCTCGGTGCGCGCGTCCAGCCCGCCGAGCTGCACCGACCCGAGCAGCGCGCCCTCGCGGGTGAAGTCGACCTCGAACGGGCCCGCGGGGCCGCGGCCGGCATTGACGAGCGTGGCCGTGTAGCGGCGCTTGCCGGGCTCGGCGGCCGGCTGGACGGCCAGCGTGGCGGCGGTGAGGTCCGGGCGCGGGTCGGGCTGGTGGCAGGACCGCGACGTCACCCGCGCGCGGCGGATCACGCGGCCGGCCGCGTTGCGCCAGCGGAAGTCGACCACGGCGCGGTAGCTCGCGGGCGCGAGCAGCTGGTCGACGGTCTTGTCATAGAGGAAGAGGCCGAGCCCGCGCGGCGCGGTGATCCACGCGCGGAACCCGGGGGCCGGCACCTTCGCCCAGCCCGCGTCGGGCGTCCGGGCCTGCAGCGTGAAGCGCATCTGCATCTTCCGCGCGCGGGGGATCGCCGCGATCCGCCCCTCGAACGTGACCGAGCGGCCGGTCGCCTCCAGCCCTTTCGTGCAGTGCAGCACGACCACGCGCGCGGTCGCGGAGGCGTGCGCGGGGGCGGCGGCGAGCAGGACGAGGACGACGGTGGCGAGGAGACAACTGCGCTTCATGGCGGACCAATGAACCCGCCGCGCGCTTTAGGGTTGCGGCATGCCCGAGTTCGACTGGGAACGCCCGCTCGCCGACCTGCACGAGCTGCGCGAGCTGACCGGAGGGCCGGACGGCGCGCGCCGCCTGGCCTGGAGCGAGGATTGGCGCAAGGCGCGCGAGTGGCTGCTCGGCAAGCTCGAGCCGCTCGGCGTCGAGGTCGAGCGCGACGCCGCGGGGAACCTGTGGGCCACCCGCGCCGGAAGCTCAGACCGCGTCATCGTCGTCGGCTCGCACATCGACGCCGTGCCCCACGGCGGCTGGCTCGACGGCGCGCTCGGCGTCTGCGCGGCGCTGGAGGTCCTGCGCGGCACGCAGGGCGAGACGCCGCCGGCCACGCTCAAGCTGATCGACTGGGCCGACGAGGAGGGCGCGCGCTTCGGCCGCTCGCTGCTCGGCTCGTCCGCCGCCGCCGGCACGCTGGAGCCCGACGCCGTCCGCCAGCTCACCGACGCCGACGGCACCTCGCTGCCGGACGCGCTCAAGGAGAACGGCATCGACCTCGACACGATGGGCGAGGCCGAGCTCCCGCAGAACCTCGCCGCCTACCTGGAGCTGCACATCGAGCAGGGCCCGCGGCTGGAGGAGATGGGCAAGCCCGCCGCGGCGGTGATCGGCTGCTTCGGCGTCGAGCGCCACGCCATCAGGTTCACCGGCAAGGCCAGCCACGCCGGCTCGACGCCGATGAACCTGCGCCGTGACGCGTTCCTGGCCGCCGGCCGCTTCGGGCTGGCCTGCCGCGAGAGCGCGATCGAGCGCAAGGGTGTGGCCACGATCGGCACGGTCAGGGCCGCGCCGGGCATCCCGACGATCATCAACCAGGAGTGCGAGGTCACGCTCGACCAGCGGGCGTTCACGCCCGAGCAGCTGCGCGACATGCTGGCCGACGCCAAGGCGGCGTCCCAGAAGGTCGCCGCCGAGGAGGGCTGCGACGTCGAGTGGCGGCGGATCTGGCAGATCGACCCGGTCCCGTTCGACGAGCGGCTGGTCGAGCTGGCCGCGCAGGCGGTGTCCGAGGTCACCGGCGACGACGACCCGCCGCGGCTGCCCAGCGGCGCGCTGCACGACGCCGCCGAGGTGGCCCGCCGCGCGCCCACCGTGATGGTCTTCTCCTCCTCCACCGACGGCGTCAGCCACAACGCGTCCGAGGACACCCCGGAGGACGACCTGCGGGCGGCCCTGCGGGCCTACGGGCGGCTGTACGAGTTGACCGCGGGGATGATCTCGGCGCCGTAGGCGGCGAGCGTCTCCTCCTGGCCGGAGGTCATCAGGTAGACGATCCACTCGTCGACCCCGATGGCCTCCAGGCCGCGCAGCTTGTCCACGATCTGCGCGGGCGAGCCGATCACGCAGAAGCGGTCGCAGATCTCGTCGGGCACGAACCCGCCGTGCGCGGCGCCGACCCGCGAGTGGTCCTTGTAGTCGTACTCGTCGCGGCCCTTGATGTAGTCGGTCAGCTCGCGCGGCACCTCGGAGTGCTCGCCGTGCACGCGGATGATGTCCGCCACGTGGTTGCCGACCATGGCCGGGAACCAGCGGACCTCCTCGCGGGCCCGCGCGATGTCGTCGGACACCAGCGACGGCGCGCACACCAGGCACTTCAGCGCCGCCGGGTCGCGCCCCGCCTCCTCGGCCGCGCGGCGCGCGGTGGCCATCGTCCACTCGATGATCGCCGGGTCGGCCAGCTGGATGATCACGCCGTCGCCCACCCGCCCGGCCACGCCGAGCGCCCGCGGGCCGTAGCCGGCGACATACAAGGGGATCTCCGGCGCCTCGGCGGCCCACTCGAGCCGCATCTCCGTCCCCTCCCACTCCACCGGGCGGCCGTTCATGAAGTCCTTGACCATCCGCAGCCGGCGCTCGAACTCGACGATCTTCGTCGGCTTGTGGCCCATCATCCGCACGGCCGAGTCGCCGCGGCCCATCCCCATGACGATCCGCCCGCCGGAGATGTCCTGCAGCGTGGCGTGCGCGCTCGCGGTCACGGCCGGCTCGCGGGTGATCGGGTTGGTCACGCACAGGCCGATGTCCATCCGCTCCGTGCGCTCGACCAGCAGCGTGACCAGCGGGTAGGGCTCCTGCCAGAGGATCGGCGAGTCGTAGGTCCAGCCCGAGTCGAAGCCGTGCTTCTCGGCCAGCACGACGAGCTCGACGAGCCGCTGCCACGGCGGGTCCGGCAGGACGGTGACCCCGAACCTCATCCGGGGAACACCGCGCGCTCGACGAAGCGGCCGTGGCCGGGTGCCGACACGACCTTGCCGTCCGCCACGACCGTCTCCCCGCGCGAGAGCACGAACCGCGGCGCGCCGCGGACCTCCCAGCCCTCGAACGGGTCGTAGTCGACGTCCATCTGGTGCGTCTTCGCCGAGAGCGTGCGCTTGACCTCGGGGTCGAACACGACCACGTCGGCGTCGTAGCCCGGCGCGAGCGCCCCCTTGCGGTCCAGCCCGAAGATCCGTGCCGGCGCCCAGGAGCAGTAGCGCACCAGGTCCGTCTCACTCATGTAGCCGTGGCGCACCGACCGGTCGTAGAGGAGCGTCAGCCGGTGCTCGATCGCCGGCAGGCCGTTCGGGATCTTGGTGAAGTCCCCGAGCCCCAGCTCCTTCTGCTCCTTGAAGTTGAACGGGCAGTGGTCGGTGGAGATGCCCTGCAGCGCGCCCTGCTTGAGCGCCCGGTAGAGCACGGCCTGGTTGCGCTCCTCGCGCAGCGGCGGCGAGCACACGTACTTCGCGCCCTCGAACCCCGGCCGGGCCAGGTCGTCGACCGTGAGGAACAGGTACTGCACGCACGTCTCGCCGTAGATCGGCAGGCCGCGGTCGCGCGCCGCCTGGATCTCCCGGACCGACTCCTCGCAGGTGACGTGCACGACGAACAGCGGCCGCCGCGTCCACTCCGCCAGCCGGATCGCCCGGCCCGTGGCCTCGCCCTCCACCTCCGGCGGGCGCGACCACGCGTGGAACCTGGGGTCGGTGTTGCCGGCCTCCATGGCCTCCTTCTGGTAGCGCACCACCGCGTCGCCGTTCTCGCAGTGGACCATCACCAGCCCGCCGGTCTTCCCCGTCTGCTCGAGCACGGCCAGGAACTGCTCGTCGTCGACCATCAGCGCGCCCTTGTAGGCCATGAAGACCTTGAAGCTCGTGATGCCCTCGGCGACGCACTGCTCCATCTCGGCGATCACCTCGGGCCGCGCGTCGGTGATCGCCATGTGGAAGCCGTAGTCGATGTGCGCGTTGCCGTCCGCCCGGCCGTGCCACTCCGCGCGCGCCTCGGCCAGCGAGCCGCCGACGTACTGGATGATGAAGTCGACGATCGCGGTCGTGCCGCCGGCGGCGGCCGACGCCGTGCCCGTGTTGTAGTCCTCGCAGCTCCAAGTGCCGCCGAACGGCATCGAGAGGTGCGTGTGGTTGTCGACCAGCCCCGGCATGACGAGGCAGCCCGACGCGTCGATGACCTCGTCGCCCTCGAGGTTGGAGCCGACGGCCACGACGGACTCGCCGTCGACCAGCACGTCGGCATCGAAGCTGTCGGTGGCGGTGACGACCCGCCCGCCGCGGATGAGACGACTCATCCGCGGAAAGCTACCGGCCAACTGCGGGGTCTGACCCCAGGCGCGCTGGGTCTACGTCACTTGGTAGACGGGGCCGTCGCCGCCCTCGGGCGGGGTCAGGCGGCCGCCCTTGGCGGTGATCGCGCCGCACTG
Organism: Solirubrobacteraceae bacterium; assembly: GCA_025935735.1. The sequence goes on from JAICUS010000149.1 coordinate 9,746, forward strand.
GACGCAGTTGGAGGGGTTGACGATCAGGTCGACCATGCCCTCGGCGGGCGCGTCGTCGGGGATCTCGTAGACGCCGGCGGGGCACATCCAGGCCCAGCCCTCGGCCACCTCGCGGGGGACGCGCTCCTGGATGCGGATGTGCGACGGCGCGTCGTCGCGGGTCGCGTTGCCGGTGAGGAAGACGCCGGAGAGCTTGTCGAAGGTGTACTTGCCGTCGGGCTTCGGATAGCGCTTGTGGCGGTCGCTCAGCGTCAGCGGCGCCTCGGCGTCGCGGTGCGTCGCCCAGTGGCCGCCGGGGAAGCGGCCCTTGGTGACCACCATCGCGTTGGTGATCGCGCCGCCGACGAACAGGCCCTTGCCGAACGGCTGCTTCATGTTGCGCGACTCGTAGAGGTCCTTGCCGATGTCGGACCCGTAAACGGCCTTCTCATAGTCGCTGAAGTCGGTCGAGTGGTGCTTGAGCTGCCGGTAGATCGTCTCCGCGGCCAGCCGGCCGGACTCGATCGCGTAGTGGATGCCCTTCAGCTTGGGGACGTTGACCATCCCGCCGGCGTCGCCGCAGATGACGAGGCCGGGCGCGTGCAGCGTGGGCATCGCCCAGTAGCCGCCCTCGGGGATCGCCTTCGCGCCCCAGGCCACGCGCTTGCCGCCCTCGAGGATCTTGCGGACCAGCGGGTGGAGCTTGAACTCCTGCAGCACGTCGTGGACCGAGAAGCGCGCGTCGGTGTAGTCGAGGCCGGTGACGAACCCGAGCGACACCTTCGGCGTCTCGCCGTCGCGGTTCATGCCGTAGATCCAGGAGCCGCCGAACTCCTTCCACTTCGCCCCCGCGCGCAGCGGCCAGCCGAGCGTGTGGACGATCTTCTCGAACGGCTTTTCGACCTCCCAGACCTCCTTGACGCCGAGCGCCCACACCTGTGGGTCCTTCGCCGCCAGCCCGAGCGACTTCACCGCCGCGCCCGTCAGGTGCCCCCAGCAGCCCTCGGCCAGCACGGTGGCGCGCGCCACGACGTCCGAGCCCGGCTCGAAGTTCGACTTCTCGCCGCCGGACTTGTCGCGGCCCTTGTCGCCCGTGCGCACGCCGACGACCGCACTCCTGCCTCGGCCAGAGGCCTCGTCACCGCTTCGCTCGTCCACCAGCAGCTTGTAGCCGGACGTCTCGGACAGGATGTAGGCGCCCGCCTCCTCGGCCTTCTCGGCCAGCCAGCGGTTGAGCTCGGCCACCGAGACCACGTAGTTGCCGTGGTTGCGGAACGGCGGCGGGGTGGGCTTCAGCGGCACCGCGCGCTTGCGGTTGAGCATGAAGTACACCGTCTCGCGCCTGACCTCGCCGTAGTGCGGCCAGGAGTCGTCGTCGGGCAGCA
>JAICUS010000787.1 GCA_025935735.1 Solirubrobacteraceae bacterium
CTACGCGCCGGTCCTCTATGGCCGCAATCTCCCAGAGATCCCGGGCGCCTACGAGAACAGCCACACCGACGTGCCGCTGCTCGCCTACCACACCTCGACGGTCCCGGACGCCGCCGGCGACCGCACGATCGAGTACACGATGATCTGGTCCAACGAGGACGAGGGCACGGACACGCCCGCGCTGATGGCCCGCTGGGGCCGCACGACCGACATCGAGTGGATCTACCGCGTGACCGTCGACGCCGCCGGGCGGCGGATCGCCGACGAATACCAGGCGGCCAACCACGCCACGCTGCCGTTCGACGGGCTGCGCGAGGGCGACCACCCGCTGCTGGAGACGGCCACGGGCAACAACAACACGGCCGCGGTGACCGACCGCAGCCGGACGACCGGCTACCGCTTCTTCCCGGACACCTCCTGGGGCCTGCCGCCCGGCCGGGCGCGCGAGGCGGCGATGGACGCGCACCCCTGGACCTACCGCGTGATGGCCCAGGAGATGATCCGCGAGCACAAGGTCGAGCCGGTGGCGAGCCCCGACACGCCGGCGATGTCCGACCAGCGCGACTACCTCTACCTCGAGGTCAAGAAGGCCACGCGCTACAACGCGCCGCCGGCGCCGGGCAGCTGGGCGGGCGTCGCGCTGGCCGTCCAGCTCAAGGGCGACCCGCGCTGGTATCCGTCGAACCACGGCATCCCCGACGAATCGATCCAGCGCGACGACCCGGCGGCCACGACCGTCGAGCTGCCCCCTGGCACCAACCCGGGGACGGTGGCGGCGATCGAGGCGGTCGCGGTGCCGTTCGGCGTGCCGAGCGACTACGCGATCACCGTCAGCTCGCTGCGGCGCGGCTTCTTCCTGAGCCGGACGTTCGTCCCGCGCCCCTCCTTCGTGCGCTGGAGCGGCAGCGTGACGCTGACGCCGGCCCAGCCGGCCGCGGTGCTCTGGCGCGCGGCGCCCGGCTAGGTCCGCGCCGTCTGGTCGCGCAGCGCGCGGTCGACCGCCTCGGCGACCTGCCCGGGGTTGGCGATGCCGACGAACTTGAAGTCCGAGTCCTCGGTCCCCGCCGTGTCGAAGTCGACCGTGCCGACGCGCAGCAGCCGGTCGCGGAAGCGCTGGTTCGTGTTGACGTTCTGGATCCGGTCCACGCGCGTCTGCTGCACGTGCTTGGCCAGGATCCCGTGGCGGATGTAGAGCCGCTGGTTGGACACCATGTAGTCGGTCGCGGTCCGCTTGATCAGCCCGGCGACGATCACGAGCGCGATCAACACCGCGCCCACGACGATCCCCAGCGCGAGGCTCGCCACCAGCGCGACGATCACCCCGATCACGACCGCGCCGGCGAGGCCGCCGATGTAGAAGCTCAGCACCGCCCGCCAGGACGGGTGCCCCTCGAAGACGACGACCTCGCCGGGATGGAGCTCCATCGGCCGATCATACGGCCGGCCCGCTCTACTCGCCGGTCTCCGAGGAGTCGCCGGAGCCGCCGCGCAGGAGCCGGTAGGACAGCACGGCCGCCCCGAACCCGATGATGATCGCCGCGCCCAGGGCCCGCAGCCGGGACGCCTCGTCGTCCTCGAGGCGCTGACTGACCGCCTCGCCTACGAAGTCCGACATGCCGGCTCAGTCGCCGTCGCCGTCGCCCTCGTCCTCGGACCGCCGGGGCCGCGTGCGGCCTCCGCTCTCGTTGAGCAGCCCGACGGCTTGGACCAGGACCTCGGCGTTCGCGGCCTCGAGGCGCTGGCTGGCGTCCTGCGTCTCGGCGATCAGCCACGCGTCGTCGCCGTGCACGGCGTAGTACAGGGTCCACTCGTCGCCGAGCCACTGCTGCAGGGTGTGCAGATCCGCCTCCAGGTCCGTGGCGTCCCCGCCGCCCTCCTCCTCGTCGCGGTCGTGGTCGTGGTCGCCGGCGATCTCGCGCGCGATCGAGCGGGCGAGCATCGGGATCGCGCCGCTGTTGAGCCCGGGCTTGATGCGCTCCTCGAGATAGCTCGCGAGCTCCTGCTCGTCGGCCGCGAGATCCTCGCCGCCGCCGTTGCCGCCGGGCTCCTGTTCCGCGTCCGGCTGTTCGCCGCGCGGCGCGCGCGACTGCGTGCGCTTGACGGTCTCCCGCTGGGCCATGGTTCTGCGCCTCCTACTCTCGTCCTGGGTGCCTGGAGAGGCGCTGCCCAGCGGCTGGAAGAGACAAACGCTGCGGCGGCCGCTTCTGTCCACCGGTGTTGACAGAACGGTCAGGCGAGCGCGTCGCGCAGCCGCCCGGCGAC
>JAICUS010000250.1 GCA_025935735.1 Solirubrobacteraceae bacterium
AAGGAGGAGATCTACGACATCCTCGATCAGATGCGCGCCACGATCCCCGAGGAGATCAAGCAGGCGCGCTGGATCGTCAAGGAGCGTCAGGAGATGCTCGCCGAGGCCAAGCGCGAGGCCGAGCGCATCGTCAAGGAGGCGCGCGAGCGCCAGGAGCAGCTCGTCTCCCAGCAGGAGGTCACCCGCCAGGCCGAGCGCGCGGCGGAGGACATCATCGAGGACGCCCGCGCCCGCGAGCGGGAGATCCGCCTGGGCGCCGAGGACTACGCCGACGAGATCCTCAACACGCTCGAGGTCAACCTCTCGAAGTTCATCGCCGCCGTCCAGCGCGGCCGCGAGCGCCTGCAGGGGCGCGACGAGCCCGCCGAAGTCGGCTGAGCCTCGGGCCGCGGACCGGCCCTGTCAGTTTTGTTAGCGGGACGTTGTCGTCCGAATGTTCACGCTGCGAAACTCGCGAGCGGGCGAGACGTGTGCCCCCCCGGACGCAGAGAGAGGAACGTTCTTCGACGAGGCTCCCGGACGGAGAGCTCGATCGTCTGCGGCGCCGCATCGCCGAGCTCGAGCGACTCAACGAGGAGCTCGACCGATTCGCGGCCGCCGTGGCCCACGAGCTCCGCGAGCCGCTGATCTCCGTCGAGGGCTATGCGGGGCTGCTGACGGAGCGCCTCACGGGCGCGCTGGACGACTTCGCGCGGGAGGATCTCGAGGCGCTGGTCCGCGGCACGACGCGGATGCGCCTGCTCGTCGACACGCTCCTGCGGCACGCGCGCCGGGGGGGCCGGCCGCCGCTGCGCGCCCGGGTCGACCTGACCCGGATCGCCCGGGACTGCATCGCGATCCTGCAGCCCGAGATCGCCGCGCACGGCGCGCGAATCACCGTCGACCCGCTCCCGGTGGTGAAGGGGGACGCTCCGCTGCTCTCGAGCGTGCTCCAGAACCTCCTGGTCAACGCCCTCAACTACGGCCCGCGCGAGAGCGGCGTGATCCGTCTCTCGGCCTCGCGTGAGCACGACCGATGGAAGATCTCGGTGGTGAACGCCGGCCGGCCGATCCTCCCCGCCGATCGTTCTCGCATCTTCAGTCCGTTTCGGCGGGGCCGGAGTGAGCGACGCGCCGACGGCATCGGCCTCGGTCTGGCGCTCTGCCGGACGATCGTCGAAGAGCACGGGGGCGACATCGGTGTCGAGCCGCTCCGAGCGGGCAACCGGTTCTTCTTCACGCTCGTCGACTGATCACGGGTCGACGCTGCGCATGCGGCGCGCCGCGTCGGCGGCCTCCTTGCGCGAATTGACCCCGAGCTTGTGCAGGATGCTCTTGACGTGCGAGCGCACGGTCTCGGCCGAGACGACGAGCGCGTCGGCGATGCTCTCGGTGGTCGTTCCGTCGCAGATGAGATCGAGCACCTCCCACTCGCGCGTGGTGAGCGGGCTGTGGACGGGCCGAAGCCCCTTCCCGGGTGGCGGCACGCGCCGGAGCTGCTCGATCACGCGCATGGACATCGTGCGCGAGATCGCGGCCTCGCCGCGCAGGGTGCCCTCGATCGCTCGCGGAAGCGCCTCGAGGTCGACGTCCTTGCTCAGGTACCCCGCGGCACCCATCCGGAGCCCGAGCATCCCGAGGTCGTCGTTGCCGGAGCTGGTGAGGAGCACCACGATCTGATCCGGCCGGTCCCGCAGGATGCGGCGCGTCGCCGCGAGCCCGTCGACGCCCGGCATGATGATGTCCATGATGACCAGGTCGGGCCGGTGGTAGTGGACCAGCTCGACGCCCTCCGTGCCGTCACCGGCCTCGGCAACGACGACTGTGCCGGACCGGCGCAGGACATCGGCGATCGCTCGGCGGGCAAATGCGTCGTCGTCCACCACGACGACCCGCAGTGGGCCGTCGCCGCGAGCCGGGGCCTGATCTCGCATCCATCGCGTACAACGGCGCGGCGGCCTCGAAGTTCGGTACGAGCGTGCACGCGGGTGGTTTTCTTACCCCTCGCCAACGAGCGGTGAAGATCCCCCAGCGGCCGGCACAGGTTCCCCTTCTCGGCACCGTCGTCGCAATGGAGACTCTGTCGGCGCGCTCGGCATCGGAACGTTCGGGCCCGCTGGACAGATGGACACCACGCAGGCGCCGGTGGCGCAGCGGAGGCGAAGGTTGCCGATCAAGACGGACCACGGAGAGGGGCAGCGGAGCCGTGTCAGGCATGGCATCCCGGCTACGCGAGATCTCGAGGCCACCCTGAGCGCCGTGCTCACGCTGGCGGGTGCGGCGATCGCGCTCGCGGCGCTCCGGCCGATCGAGGGCGCAGGGTGGGCCGCCGCCGTCGCCGCCGCAGTGGTCCTCCTCATCGGCGCCGCCGCGGTGCTCTTGCGCGCGGTCTCGACGCTTTCGCCGGCGATCCTGCGGTGGCCGCCGGGCGGCAGCGGGCGCCCCGTGCGCGTGGCTGTCGTCGGTCCGGCCGCTTCGGCGCACGACGTGGGCGCCGAGCTTCAACGGGCCGGCGTCGAGGCGATCGTGGTGGCCGGCGCGATCGTCCCCATGCCCGCGCACGGCGAGAGCCGGGACCGGCTGGAGCTCGGCGCGCTCACGGAGCTGAGCGCGATCGTCGAGTCGCAGCACCTCGACCTCGTCTTGATCGACCCGGGGGTCTCGCGGCCAGATGTCATCGCTGCCGTCTTCGAGTCCTGCGAGCGCAGTCCGGTCCGGCTCTGCGACCTGTCGGCGTTCTACGAGGACGTCTTCGGCCGGGTGCCGGTGACCGAGATCGACACGGCGTGGTGCCAGTACGTGCTGCATCCGCGCTTTCGCGAGCGACGCTCGCAGCGGGTCCTCGACCTGGTGGTCGCTTGCGCCCTCGCGGTGATATCGGCCCCCTTCCTCGCCGGCGCGGCGCTGCTCGTGCGCCAGGACGGGGGGCCTGTGCTGTTCCGGCAGCGGCGGATCGGCCAGTACGGCCGCCCGTTCGTGATCTACAAGCTCCGCACGATGCGCTGGGAGGGGGACGACGGGAGTGCGCGCTGGACGGCCGACCACGACCCGCGCGTGACGCGCATCGGACGCGTTCTGCGTCGAAGCCATCTGGACGAGCTCCCGCAGATCCTCAACGTCATGCGTGGCGACATGACGCTCGTCGGGCCGCGACCGGAGCAGCCGGACATCGCCGCAAGCCTCGAGGCCTCGATCCCGTTCTGGCGCGCGCGATACCGGCACAAGCCCGGGCTGACGGGGTGGGCGCAGATCCGCTGCGGCTATGCAGGCTCGCTCGACGGGTCCGCCTGGAAGCTCGCGCACGACCTCTATTACCTGCGCCACCGCTCCCTCGTACTCGACCTGGCGATCCTGCTGCAGACGGCGTCGACGCTGCTCGTCACGCCCCGTCAGCTCGACAAGCCGGAGACGCGCTTCGTACGCCCGGCGTGCCCGCTCCCGGGCGCTGCACCCCCGGAGGAACGTGAGGCGATCGCTCCCGAGCCCGTCAGGATCGGGTGACGCCGCGGCCGGCGCGCGCGTCAGTCGCCGGCGGGGGTGCGGTGCGGCCGGAGCGCGCGCGCAAGCTTGCGCGTGCCGCTCCGCACGGTCGAGAGCCTGATCTCACCCGTCGCGAGCAGCACCGCCACGAAGACGGCGAGTCCTAGCGGGAGGGTCACGAGCGCCTCGAGCGGCGAGATTGCCCACGTGCCCGCGACGGCGAGGACGGCGGCCATGCCCGCGGCCGCGAGCAGCGAGCGCGTGAGCGTTCGCAGGAAGGGGGCGGCGCTGAGGCCGAGCATGCCCAGGCACAGCCGGAAGTGCGCCGGCACGTAGATCGCGTACGCGAGGCTCGTGCTGATGGCGCCGCCGATCACGCCGATGAGCGGGACCAGGAGGATGGCGACGCCGAGATTGACGGCCAGGGAGGCGAGCGCGATCGGGATCCGCCGTCGCGCCTGCCCCAGGAAGTTCACGCTGACCGAGAGCAGCGGCCCCAGCCCCTGGAGGAAGACGAACGGCGCCAACGCCCGCAGGACCCCCGCGGAGGCGCCGTAGGAGTCGCCGAGCGCGAGCCGCGTGATCGGGCCCGCCCACACGACGATGGGGGCGACCATGGCGGCCTGCAGCACGATGAGGCCGCGCAGGCCGGCAATGAAGGCGTCGCTCTCGATCGCGCGGCCCCGTCGCCGGGCCACGCGCGGGGAGACGCTGTTCGAGAGCGCGAGCCCCGGGTAGTGCAGCACGGTGCAGAGCCGCATCGGCGCCGAGTAGAGGCCGACCCCGGCGCTGCCGAGGAATGCGCCGATGACGAGGACGTCGATCGCGCTGAACAGGGAGTACGCGCTGTCGACGATCAGCAGGGCGCCGCCGTAGCGCGCGAGCGCCCGGATGCTCGTGCCGGGCGACCTGAGTGCCATCACACGGCGTCCAAAGATCCGCGCGGCGAGGAGGATCGAGAACGCTGCTCCCGCTGCGTAGCCGACGGCGCGTCCGAATGCCGCCCCCGAAGCGCCGCCGCCGAGCAGCACCAGGGCGACGCTCGCCCCGGCCTCGACGGCGCTCTCCGACACGATGAGCCGCGCGTTGACGGCGACCCGGCGGATCGCCACGAATGCCGCGAGGTAGAGGCCCATGACGCTCTGGCCGGCGACGGCGACCGCGACGCCGCGCAACGGCCACGTCAGGCCAGGCTCGCCGTACGCGGCCGCGACCGGCTCCGCCAGCAGGGCGAGAGCGAGCCCCAGCGCTCCCGCGGTCGCGAGCTTGATCCGACCGGCACCGGCAAGGACCGCGGCCATCGCCTCGCGGTCGCCCAGGCGCTCGGCGACGAACCTGGCGGCTGACTGCGAGATCCCGAAGTCGGCGGGCAGCGCCACCAGCGCAGCGACGCCCAGGGCCAGCGCGAACAGGCCGTAGTCGTGCGGGCCGAGCCGGCGGACCAGGAAGAACGTGAGCCCGGCCGTGAACGCCGCGGTCGCGACCTGGGCCAGGAGCGCGAACGCGGTGTTTCGCCGGACGCTGTCCTCCCGGTCGGCTGGACCGCTCATGCCGCATCAGCGGCGGCGGCGGTGCCTGAGCAACCGGCGCAATCCGGCGCGTCGGGCCAGCGGGCGGCCGTGGGCCTCGGCGACCCATTCCAGCGACCCCAGCAGCGACGGCGCGAAGGCCGCGACGATGTCACGCTCGCGGCTGTGAGGCGTCCACGCGCGCTTGTAGGGATCCTCGGCCCCGAGCAGCTCCACCCGCTCGAGGCCCGTCTCGAACGCGCGATCGAGCACCGCCTCGAACAGCAGCTTCCCCGGCGAGAAGCGGGCGTAGCTCGCGTCGTAGCTGCCTTTGATCGCGTAATGCACGCCACTCTCCCGCAGACCGACCTCGGTGGCGAGCGGGCGGTCTTTCAGACGCAGAATCGCCACGGTCAGCGAGCCGCGCGCCGCCGCCCAGGCGACGACCTGCTCGTAGAAGCTCCTGACATGGTCGTGCGAGACGATGGCGGTTCCCTGCGCGGCCTTCCAGCTGTGGGCCTCGACCGCGAACACGTCGCGCAGGAGCGCGTCCAAGCCCTCGCTGCCGTCGTGGAACTCGAACGTCACCTCCCCCGCCTCCCGCAGGCGGCGCCCGCAGCGGCGCAGATCGCCCCGCAGATTGCGGCTCAACCGCTGCCGGTAGGTCGTCCAATCGGTCCCGATCTCGAGATAGGGCGAGGACAGCAGGGCACGACGCAGCACGCGGTACCCGGCCGCCACGGCCGCCGCCCCCAGCTGCGTCGCAGCCACTGACGCGGGATCGACAAAGGCGATCGAGATCCGCCGCGGCCGGCTCGCAAACGCCACGTCCGCCAGGGCGCGCATCGCCGTGTCGTCCTCGCCCAGGATGGTGAACTCCGGGGTATGGAAGTTGGTGGGTGAGCGCAGCGCGGCGCCGCGGCGGCCGAGTGGCAGCACGCCGACGAGCCTGCCGGACCGCCGCGCGCAGAGGAGCTCGAGCCGGCCCGTCCCGAACGCCTGCCACCAGGCCGCGATCCACCCCGGCCGCACGAACGGGCTGCTCCCGAGACGGTCCGCCAGCTCGTCCCACTCACGGGCGAGCGATTCGCCGGCGGGCTCGGCGCGCACGACAACCGGGGATGCGAGCACGATATTCATCGCCTTGTCAGGGGTTCACTATCTTGCCGGACGCGGCCGCCGCGGGTTCCACCGTCGGGTTGGATGTGCGATCGTCGGACGCGCCATGGATGCGCCCTCCCGCGCCGGCGAATTGGCGAAGCACGGCGGCGGCCACGGAGCCGTTGCGCACGAGCGGGCGGGTCTTCGATGTCTACGCGTCGGCTGGCTCGAGGGATCGCAGGAGTGTCTGGATTGGGACGCTCTCGCCGAGCGCGCGGGGAACGTCTTCGCGACCTCGGTGTGGGCGGCGGCGTGGTGGCGACACTGGGGCGCCGGCCGGCGTCCGCTCATCGCCGCCTGTCGCCGCCCTGACGGGACGCTCGCCGCGGTGCTCCCGCTGTATGAGGCAGCCCGGCGGCCGCTGCGGGTGCTGCGGTTCCTCGGACACGGCCCGGGCGATCTGCTGGGCCCGCTGTGCGCCCCCGAGGACCGGGAAGAGACCGCCCGCACCCTGCTTGGGCTCCTGCACGACGGACAGCTCGCGTGGGACGTGGTCCTCGCGCAGCAGGTGGCCTCAGGCGACGGCTGGCCCGCGGCGCTGGGTGGCCGCGTCCTGCGACGAGAGCACAGCCCCGTGCTCCGGCTGAGGTGGCCCAGCTGGGATGCGTACCTCGCCGACCGCAGCGCGAACTTCCGCCAGCAGGTCCGCCGGCGCGAGCGCCGGCTGGCTCGGGAGCACCGGCTGGAGTTCCGCCGCACGACCGCTCCGGAGACGCTGCAGCGCGACCTCGACGTGCTGTTCGCCCTCCACTCGGCGCGCTGGGGCGATCGCGCGTCCCGCGCGCTCGCGGAGTCGCGCCGGCGCTTCCACCGGGAGTTCGCGGCCTGTGCGCTGGAGCGCGGCTGGCTGCGGCTCTGGTTCCTCGAGCTGGACGGTGCGCCGGTGGCCGCCTGGTACGGATTCCGCCTCGGCGGAGTCGAGTCCTACTACCAGGCCGGGCGCGACCCGGCGTGGGACCACGCGTCGGTCGGCTTCGTCCTGCTGGCCCACAGCGTGCGCGGCGCGCTGGAGGACGGCATGCGCGAATACCGCTTCCTCCGCGGCGCCGAGGGCTACAAGGATCGGTTCACCGACGACAGCGGCGAGCTGGAGACCTTCGTCGTGACACGGGGGCTGCGCGGGAAGGCGGCGTCAGCGGTCGCGAGCCGGGCGGCGAGCGCGAGCTGGAGCAGTGGTCCGCTCGCCGCGCTGCGACGTGCGGCGGGCCTCGAGGGCTGAGGCCGTGGCTGACGCGCTCGTGCTCTGCTACCACGCCGTCAGCGAGCGATGGCCGGCCACGCTGGCCATCACCCCGGCCCGGCTCGAGGAGCAGCTGCGCTTCCTGGCGCATCGCGGATACCGGGCGCGGACGTTCTCCGACACGCTGGCGCAGCCGGACCGCGGCCTGACGGTCGCCGTGACGTTCGACGACGCCTACCGCTCGGTCTTCGAGCATGCGTATCCGGTGCTGCGTGCGCTCGGGATGCCGGCCACCGTCTTCGTTCCGACGGACCTCGTCGGGACGGGGGCGCCGATGAGCTGGCCCGGGATCGAGCAGTGGCTGAACGGGCCGCATGCGCGCGAGCTGATCGGCATGTCGTGGGCGCAACTGGGCGAGCTCGCCGACGCGGGTTGGGAGATCGGTTCCCATACACGCTCGCACGCGCGCCTCACCAGCCTGCACGACGACGCGTTGGCCGACGAGTTGACCGGCTCGCGGGAGCAGTGCGAACGGCGCCTCGGTCGCCCGTGTCGGACGCTTGCCTACCCCTACGGGGCCATCGACCGGCGTGTCGTGCGGGCCGCGGGTGAGGCCGGCTACCTGGGCGCCGGCGCGCCGCCGAATCGTCTGCCGGAAGACAGCCGGCTGCGCTGGCCGCGCGTGGGCGTCTACCCCGCCGACGACATCCGGCGCTTCCGCGTTAAGGTCTCGCCCCTAGTGCGTCGTCTGATGGGCTCGCCTGTCTGGCCGCCGCTGGCGCGGCTGGGTCAGGGTCTACGTCTATGAGGCCCATGGGAGGAGGCGTTGGAGTGCGGGGCGTCGGGGGTTGAGGGTGCGGAAGAGGATCTTGTGCGCGTAGGCGCGGCGGAGGTTGGCGGGTGAGTGGGCGTAGGTTTCGAAGCGTTGGATCGCGGCGTCGAATTGGGGT
>JAICUS010000593.1 GCA_025935735.1 Solirubrobacteraceae bacterium
AGGGATCGAAGACGTTCGTCCCGCTCGACGCGACGCAGGGCATCCCGCTCGGCTCGGAGGTCAACGCCAAGCACGGCAAGGTCGAGCTGACCTCGGTGCCGAAGAACGGCGGCAAGCCGCAGACCGCGCTGTTCTACGGCGGCATCTTCAGGATCACGCAGCCCGGCCGGATCACCCAGCTGCAGCTGAGCGAGAAGCTGGCCGCGTGCAGATCCACGAAGGCGAAGGCCTCAATCGCAAAGGCGAAGAAGAAGAGGCCCAAGACCCGCAGCCTGTGGGGCGACGGGCACGGCTCGTTCCGTACGAAGGGGCAGTACAGCGCCGCCACCGTCCGCGGCACGAAGTGGAACGTGCGCGACTCGTGCGCCGGCACGCTCACCCGCGTCGCCCGCGGCGTCATCGCGGTCCAGGACTTCGTGAAGCACAAGACGAAGATCCTGCGCGCCGGCCAGCGCTACCTGGCCAAGCCGAAAACGCGTTAGAACTCGGCCACGCCCTCCTCGGGCGTGGAGGCCTGCGCATACAGACGGCGCGGGATGCGGCCCGCGCGGTAGGCGAGCCGGCCGCCCTCGCAGCCCAGCCGGATCGCCCGCGCCATGGCCACCGGGTCCTCGGCGCGGGAGATCGCGCTCGCACACAGGACGGCGTCGCAGCCCAGCTCCATGGCCAGCGCCGCATCCGACGCGGTGCCGACGCCGGCATCCAAGACGACCGGCACCCCGGCCCGCTCGCGGATGAGCCGCAGGTTGTAGGTGTTCAGCAGCCCCATCCCCGAGCCGATCGGCGAGCCGAGCGGCATCACCGCCGCGCAGCCGACGTCCTCCAGCCGGCGGGCGAGGATCGGGTCGTCGTTGGTGTAGGGCAAGACCACGAAGCCGTCGTCCACGAGCTCCTCGGCGGCCTCCAGCAGCGCCGGAGCGTCGGGCAGCAGCGTGCGCTCGTCGCCGATCACCTCGAGCTTGACCCAGTCGGTCTCGAACGCCTCGCGGGCGAGCTTGGCCGTCAGCACCGCGTCGCGGGCGGTGAAGCAGCCGGCGGTGTTGGGCAGCAGCTTGACGCCGGCGCGGTCGAGCACGTCGACGATCGAGCCGCGCTGGGACGGCTCGATGCGCCGCAGGGCGACGGTGACGAGCTCGGCGCCCGACGCCTCGATCGCGGCGGCCATGGCGTCCAGCGAGCGGAAGCCGCCGGTGCCCAGCAACAGCCGCGAGCGCAGCTCATGTCCGGCGATGGTCAGAACGTCGATGTCAGTGTCGGTGACGGCCATCTCAGCCTCCCTGGATCGCGCGCAGGACCTCCACCCGCGCGCCGTCGTGCAACTCGGTGGCGGCCCACTGGCCGCGGGGAACGACCTCGGCGTCGACGGCCACGGCGACGCCGCGGCCGGCGGCCGGCAGGTCGAGCGACTCGAGCGCCGCCTCGACGGTCGCGCCGTCGGACAGGTCGGTCTCGAAGCCGTTCAGCAGGACCCTCATGCGCGGACTCCCGCGAAGCGCAGCGGATCGGCCGGGCCCGCCCAGGCGGGCAGCGACTCGCCGGCGAGCGCGCACCCCACCAGCTCGGCCGTGACCGGCGTCAAGAGGATCCCGTTGCGGAAGTGGCCGGCGGCCCACACGAGCCCGTCGAGCGTGCCGCGGCCGATCGCCGGCAGGTTGTCCGGCGTCGCGGGACGCAGGCCGGCGATCAGCTCCTCGATCTCCAGCTCCAGCACGCCGGGCACGATCTCGCTCACGTCGCGCAGGAGCTCGTAGACCGCACCGGCGGTCGACGCCTTGTCCCAGCCGCGCTCCTCCATCGTCGCGCCGAGGACGTAGCGCCCGTCGCCCCGCGGGACGAAGTAGGCGACGTCGCCGCGGACCACTCGCTGCACCAGCCCCGATCCGTTCGGGTCGCGCAGCCGCAGCACCTGGCCCTTGACCGGCCGGATCGGCACCCGCGCGCCCTCGGGCATCCCGAGGTTCGCGACGTCCACGCCGGCCGCGACCACGACGGCGTCCGCGGCGAGCGTCTCGCCGCTCGCCAGCACGACCCCGGTCACCCGCTCGCCGGACACGTCCAGCGCCGCCACCCGGTCGCGGCGCTGCTCGCCCCCGAACGCGCGCTTGAGCGCGGCGACGAGCTTGCGCGGGTCGATCGAGCGGTCGCCGTCGATGTGGAGCGCGAGCCGCACGGTCGGCGCCAGAGCCGGCTCCAGCCGCCGCGCCTCGCTGGGGCGCAGCCGCTCGACCGGCAGCCCGAGCCCCGCCCGGAAGCCGGCCAGGCGCTTGAGCGCCTCGGCCTCGTCGTTGTCGCGCGCGACCACGAGCGTGCCGACCTCGAGGTAGCCGGGGTCGTCCAGCGAAGCCACGAAGTCCGGGTACCGGCGGGCGCTCTCCAGCCCGAGCTCGAGCAGCGGCTGCTCGCCGAACTCCGCCTCGGACACCGGCGCGAGCATCCCCGCGGCGACGTGCCACGCGCCCGGCTCGCCCATGTCCACGACGACGACGCGGGCGCCGCGGCGCTCCGCCTCACGCGCGCAGGCGAGGCCGATCGGGCCGCCGCCGACGACGGCGACGTCGTAGCTCTCTGACTGCACTGCCACTGGCTTCACGGCCTCCCTACGCCGGCACTACCCGGATCAGGTTCGACGGTCGGCGCCCCGCCGGCGCCCTCTCAGCCCGTCTGCGGGCTCCCGTGTTCTGCATCACATGGTATCCCGTGGGGCGTGACTCCCCGCGAGCGCCTCCGCACGCACCACTTGTATCTGGTCTGCCCTGCGCGCCCGCGCGGGTGGCTGGAGGCGGCGGTGCGCGGCGGCGTCGACATCGTGCAGCTGCGCGACAAGTCGCTCGGCGACGATGGGCTGGTGGAGGCCGCCCGGGAGTTCCGCGGCCTCGGCGTGCCGTTCATCCTCAACGACCGGCCGGACCTGGTGGAGGCGTGCGGCGCCGACGGCGTGCACGTCGGCCAGGACGACGCGACGCCGGCGCAGGCGCGCGCAGCGGTGGGCGAGGACCGCATCGTGGGGCGCTCCACGCACGCGCCCGCGCAGGCGGCGACCGCGGACGCCGACCCGGACGTCGACTACCTCGCCGTCGGCCCGGTGCACGCGACGCCGACCAAGCCCGGCCGGCCGGCCGCCGGCCTGGAGTACGTGGCCTACGCGGCGAGCAGCGTGGGCAAGCCGTGGTTCGCCATCGGCGGCATCGACGCCGGGACGGTGCACGCGGTGGTCGAGCGCGGTGCGACCCGGATCGTCGTCGTCCGCGCGATCACGGAGGCCGAGGACCCCGAGACGGCGGCGCGAGCGCTGCGGGCGGCGCTGCGTGCCTGAGCCGCCCCAGAACTACGCGCGGTCCCGCGAGCGCGCCGAGGCGGCCCGGGCCGCACTGCGCCCGCTCGAGCCCGACGAGCGGCCGCTCGGGCTCAAGCTCGCGGTCGCGCTCGCGGTGGCGGTCGCCGTGGGCAACCTCGCGCTCGTGGCCGCCGACGGCGGCGAGGGCTGGCCGGCCGGGATCGCGTTCGCCGCGATCATGCTGCTCGCCGCCCGCGCGATGTGG
>JAICUS010000633.1 GCA_025935735.1 Solirubrobacteraceae bacterium
CGAGCTCAAGGCCGACGCGCTCAAGCTCACGAAGCGCAGCGGGAGCAGCTACTCCCAGCTCGGCTTCATGCCCGACTACCACGGCTACGAGTCGACCGTCACGCACTTCGCGGCGCAGTGGAGCCCGACGTACTTCACCAAGGACGGGAAGTCGAACGTCGGCGACGACCCGGCCCTCGAGGCGGCGTACCGCTGGCAGAAGGACCTGGTCGACTCGCTCGGCGGCTACGACCGCCTCGAGCGCTACCGCACCACGTTCGGCGACGAGTTCGGCTCGAAGAACCCGTTCATGACCGGCCAGGTCGCGATGGCCATCGACGGCGAGTGGCGGGCCGGCATGATCGACGACGCCAAGAACGGCCTGAGGTACGGCGTCGCGCCGTTCCCCGTGCCCGACGACCAGGCCGACCAGTACGGCAAGGGCTACACCAGCGGCACGATCGTCGGGATCGCGAGCAACAGCAGCAAGCAGAACGCGGCCTGGGAGTTCGTCCGCTACCTCACCACCGACACCACCGCCGTCGTCGACTTCGCCAACGCGATCCACAACGTCCCCTCGACGAAGGCGGCGCTCGCGTCGCCGAAGGT
Source organism: Solirubrobacteraceae bacterium (assembly GCA_025935735.1). Next base: position 589 of record JAICUS010000633.1, read on the forward strand.
GGACCAGGACCCGCACTTCCAGGCGTTCATCCGGATCGCGCTGAACCCGCACAGCAACACCACGCCGTCCAGCCCCAACGGCGGCGCCTACCAGCAGACGCTGCAGAACGTCGGCTACGCCTACGAGTCCGGGAAGACGACCGACCTGTCCGCGGCGCTGGACAAGGCGGCGCACCAGATCGACACCGACATCGCGCAGGCGCAGTGAGGGACCGGTGAGGAGCGGCTCCCTCCGGGCGAGACGCCGGCGCGACCGGCTGCGCAACGTAGCCTTCCTCTCGCCCTGGCTGCTCGGCACCGGCCTGTTCTTCCTCTACCCGCTGGTGGCGACGGCGTACTTCTCGCTGACGAGGTACGACGGCTTCACCACGCCGACGTGGACGGGCCTGCGCAACTGGGCGTTCGTCCTGCACGACTACCCGTTCTTCTGGCCGGCGCTGCGCAACACGCTGTGGTTCGTCGTGGTGATCGTGACGCTGCGGGTCGTGTTCGGGTTGGCCGCCGGCATGCTGGTGCTGCGGGTCAAGCGCGGCGGCGGGCTGTTCCGGACGCTCTACTACGCGCCCTACCTCGCGCCGCCGGTCGCCGGGACGATCGCCTTCGTGTTCCTGCTGAATCCGGGCACCGGGCCTGTCGACGTGGTGCTCGGCCGGCTGGGGCTGCCCACACCCGGCTGGTTCAACGACCCCTCCTGGTCGAAGCCGGCGCTGGCGCTGCTCGCGCTGTGGGGCATCGGCGACCTGATGGTGATCTTCATGGCGTCGCTGCTCGACGTCCCGAAGGAGCAGTACGAGGCCGCGCAGCTCGACGGCGCCGGAGCGGTCAACCGGTTCCGGTTCGTCACCGTGCCGCACCTGCGCCCGATCCTGGTCTTCGCCGCTGTCACCGGGGTGATCGCGACGATGCAGCTCTACACGCAGCCGCTCGTGGCCGGCCAGGTCGCCAGCGGCCAGATCGGCGGCTCCGGGCAGCCGACGGAGCCCGGCTACCCCGGGGGGTCCACGCTCACGCTGCCCCAGCTGGTCTACAACCTCGGCTTCCAGCGCTTCGACATCGGCGCGGCCTGCGTCATCGCGCTCGTGCTGTTCGCGCTGTCCATGGTGTTCGCGGCCCTGCTGATGCGCCGGGGCAGCGGCTTCCTGACGGCAGAGGACTGAGGAGGTGGCGATGGGCGCGCTCACCGACACCGCGTCGTACCGCCGGCGGGTGGTCCTGGAGTGGGTCGCGGTGCACGCCCTCGCGGTGGCCGCCGCCCTGTTCTTCGTGCTGCCGTTCGTGTTCGTGGCGCTCACCGCCGTGATGAGCGACCAGCAGACCCTGACCCGCAACCTGTGGCCGCAGACGTGGGAGTGGCACAACCTCGCCGACGTCTGGCACACCTCCGGGTTCCCGACGTGGTGGCGGAACACGATCGTCTACGCGGTCTGCGGCACGCTGCTCACCCTGGTCTCGAGCATCCCTGTGGCCTACGCGCTCGCGCACTTCCGCTTCCGCGGACGCAACGTCGCGATGATGGTCGTGGTCGCCACGATGATGCTGCCGCCGCAGGTCGTCATCGTGCCGATGTACCTGTTCTGGGCCAAGCAGCTGCACCTGTCCGGAACGCTGTGGCCGCTGATCATCCCGCTCGCCTTCGGCGACGCGTTCTCGATCTTCCTGCTGCGGCAGTTCCTCCTGACGGTCCCCAAGGAGTACGTCGAGGCGGCGAAGGTCGACGGCTGCGGAGACCTGCGGGCGCTGCTGCGCGTGGTCCTGCCCATGTCGCGGCCGGCGATCGCGGCCGTCGCGCTGTTCCAGTTCTTCTACTGCTGGAACGACTACTTCGGCCCGCAGATCTACACCAGCGAGAACCCGGCCGCCTGGACGCTGAGCTACGGTCTCGGGTCGTTCAAGAGCGCGCACCACACCGACTGGAACCTCACGATGGCCGCCACGCTGCTGGTGATGGCGCCGGTCGTCATCGTGTTCTTCCTGGCCCAGAAGGCGTTCATCGAAGGAGTCACGTTGACGGGAGTCAAGGGATGAGGAACCGGTGAGGATCACCGTGGTCGGCGGCGGGTCGACGTACACGCCGGAGCTGGTGGACGGGATCGCGCGGCTGCGCGACGTCCTGCCGGTCGAGGAGCTGGTGCTCGTCGACCCCGACGCGGAGCGGCTCGCGCTCGTGGGCGGGTTCGGGCGCCGGATCCTCGCCCAGCAAGGGCATCCGGCGCGGCTGGTGACGACGGGCGACCTCGACGCCGGGGTCGACGGCGCCGACGCCGTGCTGCTCCAGCTCCGGGTGGGCGGGCAGGCCGCGCGCCACCAGGACGAGACCTGGCCGCTGGAGTGCGGCTGCGTCGGCCAGGAGACCACCGGCGCCGGCGGCCTGGCCAAGGCGCTCAGGACGGTCCCCGTCGCGCTCGACATCGCCGACAGGGTCAGGCGCGCCAACCCCGACGCCTGGATCGTCGACTTCACGAACCCGGTCGGGATCGTCACGCGGGCGCTGCTCCAGGCCGGGTACCGCGCCGTGGGGCTGTGCAACGTCGCGATCGGCTTCCAGCGCAGGTTCGCCGCGATGCTGGACGTCGCGCCGGAGCGGGTCCGGCTGGACCACGTCGGGCTCAACCACCTCACCTGGGAGCGGCGGGTCCTCGTCGACGGGACCGACCGGCTGCCCGAGCTGCTGGCCCGGCACGGCGA
>JAICUS010000783.1 GCA_025935735.1 Solirubrobacteraceae bacterium
CCCCACGCCGGCGTCAACGTGTTCTCCGACACCCCGATGCGCGCCACCCCGCGCGTGCTGCGCGCCGCCTGCCCGAGCTGCCCCGGCGACCCCGCCGCGGACCTGCGCAAGGAGGTCGCGCGACACCACGACGGCCCGCGGATGCTCGACGTGCTGACCGCGCTGTCGATCTCGCGCCCGCACCTGAAGATCGCCATCGACCTCCTCCACGCCGCCGCGGCCGGCCGGCGCACCGGCCTGCTGCGGCTGCTGCGCGGCGTCCAGCGGCGCGAGCGCTCATACCCGGCGAGCGAGCTCAGCCAGGGCCTGCACGCGAGCACGCTGTGCGCCGACACGCCGACGCCCTGGGGCGGCCCGGACGCGCCGCGCGCGGGCCGCAAGGCCAAGCTCGACGCCGCGGTGCCGGCCGGCCTCGGCCCATACGACCGGGCGACCGCGACCGGCAACGGCATCGCGCTGCAGTGCCTGTACTGGCCGCCCGTGCCGGAGCCAAAACCGCCCGCAGGCGGCACGCTGCCCGCCGCGCCCACGCTGCTGCTGGCCGGCGAGCAGGACCTCTCGACGCCGCTGGAATGGGCCCGCAAGGAGGTCAGGACCGCGCCGCGGGGCCACCTGATGCTCGTCCCCGGCGCCGGCCACTCCGTGCAGCTCCAGGAGATCCCGAAGGTCCTCGCCGCCGTCCGGCGGATCTGGCTCGCCCGCTAGTGCCGGTGGCCGGTACTAACGTCAATCGCCATGGACGTGGTGGACGCGATCCGCACGCGCCGGACGCACAAGGCGTTCGGCGCCGAGCCCGTGCCCGCGGAGGTGCTGCGCGAGCTGTTCGAGCTGGCCCGCTGGGCGCCCAACCACCACCTGACCGATCCGTGGCGCTTCCGGGTGCTCGGCCCGGCGGCGCGCGAGCGGCTGAAGGCGGCGGCCGAGCAAGCCAAGCCGGGGTCGGGCGGGAAGCTCGACCGCGCCCCCACGCTCATCGTGGCGAGCGCGCAGCAGACCGGCGACGCCGCCCAGGACCGCGAGGACGTGCTGGCCGCCGGGGTCGCCGCCTACATCGTCCTGCTCGCCGCCCACGCCCGCGGGCTGGCCGGCTACTGGCGGACGCTCGCCGTCCTCGACGAGCCGGCCGGCCGCGCCGCGGTCGGCCTCCCCGCCGAGGAGACCCCGGTCGGGCTGCTGCACCTCGGCGAGCCGCGCCAGGAGCAGCGCGTGCCGCCCAAGGCGCCCGTCGACGAGATCGCGACGTTCTTGGACTAGGCGTCGAGGCTCGGCGGCTCGCCGGACAGGATCCAGCGCTGGCCCTGGCGGGTCACGCGGCCGTCGGCGGCCAGGCGGGTGAGCGCCGCGGACACCGACGGGCGGCGGGCTCCGGCCAGGTGGCTGAGGATCTCGTGGGTGAGCGGCAGCTCGACGTGGACGCCGTCGGAGCGCACGCGCCCGTAGCGGTTGGCGAGGTCCCAGAAGAGCATGCACAGCCGCACGTCCAGGCGCGGCTGCTGGGCGATCGCCATCGCCACCACCAGCCGCAGCGACCGCGCCAGCGCGCGGCCGGTCAGCTCGCTCCCGAGCTGCGGCCAGTTCGCGGCCCGCGCCGCCCAGCGCTGGTCGAGCACCGCGACGCGGATCGGCGCCGCCACGCGCCAGGTCCACTGCAACGAGAGCGTGCCGCCCTCCTCGGCGTCGGCGTCGCGCTGCCACGGCCGCAGGAGGTCGCCCGGGCCGAGCAGCTCGGCGCCGTAGCGGCCGTCGACGCCCACGCGCCGCAGCAGCAGGCCGTCGACCACGAGCATGCCGTAGCCGCCGCGGGCGCGGTCGGCGTTCTGCGCCGGGCGCCAGGGCCCCGCGGACATGCGGATGACCGCCGCGTTGGTCGCCTGGCGCGCCGCCGAAAGCTGGTCCGGAGGCAGCACGCCTGCGAGCCCCGCGTCCACGTCGAGGACGCTGACCGTATCGGACACCAAAGCGGTGATAGCAGTTTTCCTACCCGCTAGCGTCTTGCCGATGCGTCGATGCCTCCCACTCGGGATCCTCTGCGCCGCCCTGCTCGCGGCGCCCGCCCACGCCACGGTCCGGAAGGCCCCGGCGGGCGCGAAGTTCTACTCCGCCCCGTCGAAGCTCGTCAAGGGCGGCCACGGCGGGCTGATCTGGGCCCGCACCTTCAGCGGCCGCGACCGGATGAAGGGCGGGGCACGGGACGCGCTCGTGCTCTATCGCAGCACCGGCGTGGACGGCAGGAGCGTCGCGGTGTCGGGCGACGTCGCGGTCCCGCGCGGGAAGGCGCCGAAGCACGGCTGGCCG
>JAICUS010000436.1 GCA_025935735.1 Solirubrobacteraceae bacterium
CAGAAGCCATGCCAGCGGTCGGCGCGCGCAGCCGCGTCTGGTTCGTCATCGTCGAGCCTGTTACGCGGCGTTCAATGGGCGCTGACCGTGCGAAAGTGTCCCCTTTCGAGCACCCAAATCGCCTGGAAATGAGCCGTTTACCCAAACCCCTTGCCCATCATAAGGCGCGGGTCGGTCCCGCGGCGTCGTCGACGGCGGGCCCAGCCGAGTGGCGTGCCCCGTGCTGATCTCGAGCGCTGCGGTGCGACACCGGTGCTACACTTGGTTCGTGCCCACCCAACATCGACGACACGCGATCACCGAGACAGCGCCTGTGAAGGCGGCGCTCGATGAACTGCGCGGCGAGCTCGGCGACAGACGCATCGAGTTCGGCGAGCTCGTGATCCTCGGTGCCCGGCAGAAGGCGGCTCAACTCCGGGCCGAGCGCGACGATACGGCGTTTCGGAGGCGTCAGTTGGCGTCGCGGATTCGCCGGCGCGATGTGCCGGTCGACCGTTCGGCCGCGGACGAGGTGCGTCGTGGCGGCTGGGCGCGTCCGTGACCGGGACGCTGCTGCTGGACAACTCTGCTTGGGCGCGGCTGAACGACCCTCGTCTGAGCGACGCGCGAGCGGGTGAGATCGCCGACGCGCTCGAGGCTGGCCGCGTTGCGACGTCCCTGCCGTTCCTGCTCGAGGCGGGCTATTCCGCGCGAAGCGCTCGAGACCACGGCGAACTGCTCGACGAACTGCTTGCCCTCCCCCGATTCGACATAGACCACGAGGTCGAGCAGCGTGCCATCGACGCGCAGCGCCAGCTCTCCCGCATCGGCCATCATCGAGTTCCACCTGTCGACCTGATCCTCGCCGCTGTAGCGGACCGCTATAGCCTGGGCGTTCTTCACTATGACCGCGACTACGACTTAATCGCCGAGAAGACCGACCTGGATTTCGCGAGCGTCTGGCTTGCGCCCGCGGGCAGCATCTGACACGTAGCCGGGTTCGAGCCCCGCCTCCAGCGTCCCCGTTCCGCGCGGTTTCGGCTTTCTTGGCGAAGCCGGCGGCGGCGCTAGAAGTCCCAACGGCCAGCGCCGTGCGGCGACCGCAGCCCGACGCCGAAGGCCGTGCGGATCCGGAAGCGGTAGAGCCACCACGGGCCGAGGCCCGCGCTCTGGGCGCTGTACGGCGCCGTGATGGCGTCGCCCTCGACCTCTCGGCCACCAGTCAACGCGGTCGGCGGCTGCGACAGCGGTTGGCGCTGTCCCATCCAACGATGAGTTCCGGCGGCCGGGCCGGTCTACCGGGCATGATCGATCCCGCGCGCGCCGGCCGCATGCTGTTCGCGAACACGGAGGGGGTCTCGTGCTGAGACAGGTCGCGGACGGTGTGCTCGTCCACCAGAGCGAGTTCATGCAGACCAACGCCGTCGTGGTGCAGGGCCAGGCCGGTGTGCTGCTCATCGACCCCGGGGTGCGTGGCGACGAGATGCGCTGCCTCGCGGACGATCTGTCCGATCTGGGTCGGACCGTCGTGACCGGCTTCTCGACGCATCCGCACTGGGATCACCTGCTCTGGCATGCCAGGCTCGGCGCGGCGCCCCGGTACGGCACGGCGCGCTGTGCGGCCACCGTCCGGGAGCGGCTGCCGGACGCGGCTGCGATGGCGCGCGTCGCGGGGCTGATACCGGCGGACATCGTCGACCGGGTACCGCGCTGCTTCCGCTGCTCGACCTGAACGGCGCCGCGGACCCGATCGGGGACTACCTCGCCGCGCTGCGGCTGCTCGAGGAGATGGCGGGGGCCGTCGACGTCGTGATCCCCGGTCACGGGTCCGTCGGCGGAGCGGATCAGGTACACGCGCGGATCGACCGGGACCGGGCGTACCTGCACGCCTTGCGCGACGCCGCCGCTGTCGACGATCCGCGGCTCGGCCCATCGGCCACGTACGGCAAGGCCTGGCTGCCGGGCGTGCATGAAGGGCAGCGACGGCACCTCGCCGGGAGCCGCCGATGAGTTCCGCCGGCCGGCCCGGTCTACCCCGACGTACGCCGTCGAGCCACCGACTGGAGGCCCCCCGATGACCACTCCCGCACACCCCGGCCGCATGCTGTTCGTGAACCTCCCCGTGGCGGACCTCGCGCGCAGCAAGGCGTTCTTCGCCAAGCTCGGGTTCACCTTCAACCCGAGCTTCACCGACGACACCGCCGCCTGCATGCTGGTCGGCGAGCACGCCTTCGTCATGCTGCTCACCCGCGAGAAGTTCGCGGAGTTCGCGAAGCTGCCCATCGCCGATCCCACCACGCACACGCTCGCGCTGTACTGCTTCAGCGCGTCATCCCGCGAGGAGGTCGACACGGTCGGCGCCGCCGCGCTCGCCGCGGGCGGCACCGAGGTGGATGGCGCCGAGGACCACGGCTTCATGTACTCCCGCAGCTTCTACGACCTCGACGGCCACGGCTGGCAGGTCATGTGGATGGACCCGGCGGCGGCCTCCGCGCAGGACGCCGGCGTCGCGGCCGGCGGTGTGTAATCGGGGGATGGCGATCGCGCTGGGCACGCCCGGAGTCGACGAGCTCCGCGACGCGGTGGCCGCGTTGCGCGAGTGGCAGTACGAGGGAGCGCCGATGCAGCTGCATCCCGGCGACGTGGGCTGGTTCTGGCGCTTCGGGGTAGCCGCGACGGCCGCGGCGGTCCGGACCTGGAAGCGGGACGGACGGATCCTCGCGGTCGGCCTGCTGGACGGTCCCGACGTGTTGCGGCTGACGATCGCGCCGGACGCCCGGCGCGACGAGGAACTGGCGCGACAGCTGGTCGGGGACCTGATCGAGCCGGAGCGCGGCGTCCTTCCGAGCGGGAAGGTGAACGCCGAGATCCCGCTGGGCGCACTGGTCAAGGATCTGCTGTCCGCCACGGGCTGGCACCTCGACGAGCCGTGGACGCCCCTGCGCCGCGACCTCGCCGATCCGGTGCAGGACCCGGGCGTGCGGATCGAGGCGATCGGGCCGCAGCAGGCGCCCGCTCGGGCCGCCGTCCACCGGGCATCGTTCAAGAACTCGACGTTCACGGCCGAGCGCTGGCACGCGATGGCGGCCGGATCGCCGTACGCCGACGCCCGCTGTCTGCTGGCCTATGACGACCAGGGCACCGCGGTGGCGGCGGCAACCGTGTGGTCGGCCGGTGCGGACAAGCCCGGGTTGCTCGAGCCGCTGGGCGTGCACCGCGAGCATCGCGGTCATGGCTACGGCAGGGCGATCAGCCTCGCCGCGGCGGCCGCACTCCAGGAGCTGGGCTCGTCGAGCGCGATCGTCTGCACGCCGAGCGCCAACGTCGGTGGCGTCGCCACCTACAGGTCAGCCGGCTTCCAGGCGCTGCCCGAGGTCCGGGACCACGCATCGGCCATCTAGGGCTCGGCGTCGCCGCGCAGGATCGCTCGCACCTCGCGCTTGACGGCGTCCTGGAGCGGCTCGACGCGCGCGGCGTAGTCGTCCTGGCAGAGGCCGAAGTACGCGATCCGCACCTCGAAGGGAAGGGCGCGCAGCGCGGCACGCAGCGGGTCTGGCATCGTCGCCTGGCCCGCGGCGTCGCTGCACGCCTGCGCGAACACGCGCACGCGGTCGAAGTACACGAACGAGCCGCCGTGGACCATGCACGTCACGCACGTGCGCATCAGCTGCTCGCCGGGCAGCGCGCGCGGCAGCCAGCTCACGAAGTGGGCGTTGGCGGCCAGCTCGCCGCGCTCGGTCGGATTGCACGCCTTGTAGGCGTCCTTGATCCCGTCCGGGCTGTGTGCGGTGATCGCGTCCAGGAGCGCGGTCACGCGCGGGCTCTCACCCGGGTTGAGCTCGTGCCCGTAGCCGACCGCCGCGGGCGAGGTCAGTGCGCGCTGGATGCGATCGGCGTCGCGCCCCGGGAGCGCGGTGAGCAGCGTCGCGATCAGCGTCGCCCCCGCCGCCTCCCCGCGCTCCTTCGGCGAGAGGATCGCGATCTGGAACAGCACGTCCTCCACGCTCGCGCCGCCGGCCTGCTCGTCGCGCAGCAGGTGCACCAGCCGGTCGAGGTACGGGCTGTTGTCGAGGTTGAAGCCGTCCGGGCGCTTGTGGGCCAGCACGTCGTGGTGGAACTGGTTGGTGTCCAGCGGCGCCGCCCAGAAGGCCTTGTCGAGGTCCGCATAGGAGCCCGCGCCGGCGCTGGCGCCGACGATGTGGTCGCGGATGGCCGCGGCGCGTGCGTCGGGGTCGGCGATCGCCGCGAACGTCGAGTGCGGCGCCAGGAAGTAGGAGCGGAACTCGTCGCGGTAGCGGTCGAAGCTGCCCGCGTCGGTCGCCGTGCCCGGATGCTCGCCGTAGTCCTTGACGATGATGTGGCTCGTCTCGTGCACGAGCGTCTCGATGATGTCGTCGCTGGTCTGCGTCGTGCCGTCGCTGTGCGTCCCGCGGATCACGACGGTGGTGCCGCCCTCGATCGTCCCGAGCGTCCGCGGGCCGAACTCGTGCGTGTTGTCCTCGTGGGCGCCGTAGAAGTAGTAGGCGGTGGTCGCCGGGTTCTTGCCGTTGCGGCCGACCAGGGTCGCGGAGTCCGAGCGCAGCGTCATCGGCGTCGCGCGCACGCGCCCTCCCTCCTCGCGCTCGCCGGGCGGGTCCATCATCAGCGCCGTGTTGTGCACGATCAGATCGGGGCTGTTGAGCATCAGGTGATAGGTGTCGCGCAGCAGGCCGAGCGTGCGCAGCGCCTCCGCCTCGGCCGCCGCCTGGGTGCCGGCGGCGGGCGCCGCGGGCGGGGCCTGGCGGGACAGCAGCGCGCTCACGGCCCGGTTGCCCGCGCTCTGCTGCAGGGCGAGCACGCGCGCCTGCTCCGGCGCGGGCGCGGGCCGCTCGCCCGCCGGCTCGCCGCTCGCCCGCGCCGCGTCGCGATCGGCGCGCTCACGCACGGAGTCGCACCTCCACGCGGTCGAGCATCCGCGCGAGCTGCGCCCGGACCGCCTCCGGCGCGCCCTCGTCGACCCGATAGCCGATCCGCAGGTGCCGGCCCGCGCCCGGGACGAACAGGAGGTCGCTGAGCTGCTCGGTGGCGCGCTCGGGGAGGCTGCGCAGGCCCTGCGCCCCTTCCTCGAGCGAGCGCGGCCGGCGCTCGGTGGTGCGAAAGACGACGCGCCGCGCACCCGATCCGGCCAGCGGCGCCGGTGCCTCGGAGACCACGCGCGCGCCCTCGCCGGGGGCGGCATAGGCCTCGTCCGCGCCCGCCGAGATCATGAAGAACGCGCCCGGAGCAGCCGTCCACGTCAGGTGCCGCTCGCCGTCCGGGAGGCCGTCGAGCTCGCCGAACTCGGCG
>JAICUS010000882.1 GCA_025935735.1 Solirubrobacteraceae bacterium
CGCGTCGCCCGCGCTGGCGTCGGGCGGCCGGACGGGCGGCGGCTCGTCGGGCGGCGGCGGCACCGCGACCGGCGGCAGCGGCGGTGGCGGTGGCGGCGGCGGCGGGGCCAACAGCGGCGGCGGTGGCGGACGCGGCGGCGCGAACAGCGGCGGCGTCAACGACGCGCCCGCGCCCGCGCCGGCCCCGACCGCGACCCCGGTGCCGGCGCCCGCGCCGGTCGTCACCCCGGCCCCGTCCACCACTCCCGCCTGTGCGACGTTCCAGAGCGCGACCGCCCCCGTCGGCTACTACATGGTCTGGGCGGCCGTGTGGAACGACTTCACCATCCGCAACTGCGCCGGCCGCACCGAGGACATCCACGTCGAGGTCATCGACGCCGACTGCTCCACCGGCCGCGTCGACTACGACGTCACGGCGCTCTACGGCCTGCAGTCCAACCAGAACGTCGACGGCGTCCTCGACAACGACTTCGCCCCGTTCGACACGAGCTACTGCATCACCTACACCGCGATCGACCCCGCGACCGGCGCGCAGCTCGACCGCAGCACGCTGACGGCCACCACGCCGCCGCCGCAGTGAGCGAAGAGCGACGGGCCGGCGCGAGCCGGCCCGCAGCTTCACGGTGCCGGCAGCACTCGGTAGCCGAACAACCGCGCCGCGTCCTGGACGACGTGGTCGGGGATCGGCCGGTCGTCTCCCGCCGGCCACAGGGCGTCATGCGAGTCGGGCGCGCCGGCCGGCGCGAAGAGCGCGTACCCATAGAGCTTCTGGGCGGGGTCGTGACGCACCAGGTAGCGGACCCCGTCGTAGCCCGCGGCGATCGCCTCCCCCGCGAAGCGCTGACTCGCGTCGTAGCTCTCACCGCTGCCGATAGACGCCGTTACGCCATAGGTCAGCGCACGACGGGACGTCAGGTCGGCCAGCCGGACATCGCGGCCGAGCCGTACCGACAGAAGGCTGCGCACCGCCACCTCGTCTTCCGGAAGCAGTACGCGCTTCCGGAAGACCTCGACCCACGCGCCCAGCGGGCGCTCCGCGAGATAACAGGCGCCGTAGCCGGTGTCGACGGGATCGAAGCGCCCGCTCCCGTCCGCGGAGAACCACCAGGGGCCGCGAGCCGTCCCGTGGATGCGGTGGATGGTCTGGTTCGCGCGAAGCGTCCGGCGGGGAAACCCGCGGAGGTTCACCGCTCCAGCCGCGCGGCGTCCTGTCGCGCAACGAGTGCGAGCCGCTCCGGGTCCCGCCGTTCACGGGTCCAACGGACCGGCGAGCATCCTTCGAGCTGGTCGTCCTCGGCGACGCACCACGACGCGGCGGTCCATGGGCTGACCGCTGCATCGGCGAGCGTCCAGAACGCGTCGACCAGCGTGGGCTGCGGCCGGCCGTCGTGGAACTGGAACGCTGGGAACCGCCGCCGGCCGCCTTGATCGAGCATCCCGATGAGCCGCCGGTTGCGCAGCAGCTCGTCGACGCGCTGGCGCGAGACGTCGCCGAGCAGCTCCCGGACCTGCGCACTCGTGAGCATCGGGCCGAGCTCGTGCTCCCACACCTCGGC
>JAICUS010000801.1 GCA_025935735.1 Solirubrobacteraceae bacterium
CCGGGAGATACACCCCGGCGCACGTCAGCCCACCCTGAGGATCCGTCCCCGTCTGCACGTTCACGCCGGCCACGCCGAGCTCCGCGAGCGTGAAGAGATGGTCCACGCCCCAGAGGGCGCTGGCGAACACGTCGCTCACGCCGGGCTGGCCGAAGCCGTAGGCCGAGTTGGTCTCGTCGACCCGGAGCGCGAGGTTCCGGCTCGCCGCGGGGGAGGCGGCGGAGTCCACGCACGCGCGGGTGCGCGCCATGAGCTCCGGGCTCAGCATATTGTCTACGGTGGCGTGCTCCGGCGAGTCGCCGGGCGCCGTGCGTCCCATCGGATAGAAGTGATGCGAGGTGAAGGCGAGCGGCGCCTGGATCCGGTCGAGAAACCCCGCGAACCAGACGCCCCCGCCCGTGCACCAGGTCGTGGGCCCGACGAGCGGCGCCGACGGCGCCTGGGCCAGGATCGCCGCGGCATACGCGTCGAAGTCGGCGGCCAGGCTGTCCACCGAGTACTGCGGCGACCGCAGTCCCTGCAGCGAGTACAGGTTGGGCTCGTTCCCGACCTCGACGCCGAGCAGCGCGTCGCCGCCGCTCGTGACGAGGTAGGCGGCCTCGGCGGCCGCCGCGGCGGGGTCGAAGCGGGCAAGCGGGACGGCGACGGTGACCCGCCACCCGATGCCGCGCGCGAGGGCGAAGACGGCGTCCACGTCGGCGGGCGTGAGCCGAAAGTCGCCGGCGATTCCGCTATCGACCGGCGTCCAGACGGTGGTCTCGACGCTGCCCCCGCCGAACCGGAGCGAGCCGGGGCCGAGGTTCTCGAGCAGGCGGGCGAGCACGGGATCGGAGAGTTGCGGGTCGGCCATGACGGGAATCTCGAAGCCGAGCCCGAGGAAGTCGGGGGGAACGCGGGGGCCGGACGCGGTGGTCTGCACCGTGAAGGAGACGCCGACGGGCGGTCCGGGAGGCGGTGGCTCGTTGGAGGGCGCCTCGGGGAGATCTCCGCAGGAGAGAACAGCGGCGAGGCCGGCGAGGCGAGCGAGGGCGGCGAGCCGCTCAGGAGCCAGCCGCCGCGGGACGGCCGCGCGGATTGTCGTGGCAATGGCCGGTGCCGGTGGCACCGGCCTCACGCCGGCCGCGGCCGGTCAGGGCCGGCGCCGCCCAGCTGCGCACTGCGGTCGATGTGCCACATGCGGAACCCATCCTTCCCGGCCAGGGAAGGAAAATAGGTTCACGCCGGGGTCTTCTCAGTGCGCGGACCGGCTTCCCGCGGGTGAGCCGCGACCAGGGCGGCGCGCGCGAGCGCCACCATCAGCTCGGCGGCCGCCGCGTCGTCGAGCTTCTCGCCGTGGGCGAGCGAGCGCCAGGTGTCGAACCGGAGCGCGTGGCCGATCGCGGCGCCCACCCGCGCCCTGGCATGGCCCCGCGCGCGCCAGGGCTTCTGAAGATCCTCGCGCACCGCCTCGACGAACCGCTCGAACGGCGCCAGCAGGGCGGCAAGCGCGGGGAGCTCGGGCGCGTCCCGCCGGGCGTTGACCAGCATGTCCTCCGCCCGCCGGTAGTAGTCGTAGAACGCGCGGAGCGCCGCGCGAAGGCGCGCCGCCGGGTCCGCGATGGCGGCCCAGGCCGCCGGATCGGGCGGCGGGATCTCCGCCTGGAAGTGGGCGCTGCAGGCGGCGAAGAGCTCGCCCTCGTCGGCGAAGTGGCGGTACACGGTGAGCCGCTCGACCCCCGCGCGCTCGGCGATGGCCGTGATGGTGGTGCGCGCGGGGCCGATCTCGCCGTGGAGGGCGTAGACCGCCTCGACGATGCGCCGGCGGGTCTCCTCCTGCTGCTCGGCGCGGCGGGTCTGGGTGTATTTCCGGGTCGCCATTTGAGTAAACCTAGCTGTTTACTGAACTCTTGACAATCCCTGAGTCCGGCGGTATCCTGGTGCCAATTCGGTGAACACTGGCGTTTACCAACTCACTCCGGCCCGGCCGGTACCCATGTCAGGAGGCGACGCGATGGCCCCGATGCAGCAGCTCGACCGGATCCCGCCCGCAGGGGCCCACCCGATCCCCACACGCCGCTTCGACGGCTCCGCCGGGCCGCGCATCATCGGCCCCCGCGACGGCAAGTTCGTCGACCTCCAGTCCGTGGGGGTCCGGTTCATGGTCTGGGGCGCCGAGACCGGCGAGACGTTCTCGCTGGTCGAGCACCCCATC
>JAICUS010000596.1 GCA_025935735.1 Solirubrobacteraceae bacterium
AACCCAAGCGCGCTCGAACGCCGCGGGCGGCGGCGCCACGGCGCCCGGCGCGCGCATCGCCTCGTTGACCAGCTCCTCCCCCATCGCGAGCCGGTTGGACACGAGCCGGACCAGGTCGTCGCGCAGGATGCTCGGCGGCAGCGGCGCGATCGCGCGGGCGGCATCGGCCAGCATCTCGTCCTTCGTGGCGCTCGCGCTCGCCAGCGCGCGCTCGACGTCGAAGCGCTGGATCTCCACGGCCTGCTCGAGCAGCGCGCGCAGCTCGTCCTGCCCCGAGCGCTGGGCCACGTCGGCCGGATCCTGACCCGGCGGCAGCCGGACGATCCGGAACTCGACGTCCCGCGTCCGGCGCTTCGCGTTGTGCGCCGCCAGTGCCGCGATCCCGCGCCTGACCGATTCCTGGCCCGCCGTGTCCGGGTCCTGGCAGAACAGCGCCAGCGGCGCGAGCTTGGCGATCGTGCCGATCTGCGCCTCGGTCAGCGCCGTCCCCATCGACGCGACCACCTCGGGAACGCCGGCCTGGTGCAGCGCGATGGCGTCGGTGTAGCCCTCTACCACCACGACCCGCGCGGCCCGCGCCGCCGCCGCGCGCGCCAGGTCGGCGCCGTAGACGAGCTGGCCCTTGTGGAAGACATCGCTCTCGGAGGTGTTGAGGTACTTCGGGCGGTCCTCGGGGCTCATCGCCCGCGCCCCGAACCCCAGGACGCGGCCGCGCAGGTCGGTCAGCGGGAACGTGATCCGCCCGCGGAAGCGGTCGATCAGCCCGGCCCCGCCCCGCGCGCGCTGGGCGAGCCCGACGGCGAGCAGCTCCTGCTCACTGAAGCCGGCGCCCCGCGACGCCTGCACCACCCGGTCCCACGCGCCCGGCGCCCAGCCGACTCGGTAGGCCCGCAGCGCGCCCTCCTCCAGCCCGCGGGCGGCCAGGTAGTCGCGCGCAGGCGCGGCCTCTTCGCTCTCCCACAGCATCCGGACGTACCAGGCCGCGGTGCGCTCCAGCACCCCATAGAGACGCTCCCGACGCTCGCGCTCGGCCGCCTGCGCCGGATCCTCGGTCTCCCGCTCCAGCGGCACGCGATAGCGCTCGGCCAGCGACTCCAGCGCCTCGCCGAACTCGAGGCCCTCGGTCTCCATGACGAACTTGAAGACGTCGCCGCCCACTCCGCAGCCGAAACAGTGATAGAGCTTCTCCACCGGGTCGATCCCGAACGACGGCGTCCGCTCCTCGTGGAACGGGCACAGGCCCTGCAGCCGCCGCACGCCGGCGCGCTTGAGCTCGGTCCGCGCGCCCACCAGCTCCGCGAAGTCCACGGCGTCGCGGACGCGCTCGCGCGACTCCGCGGTGTAGCGCGCCATCAGAGCGCCAGGCCCTGCGGCACGAAGCGCTCCGTCCACGCCCGGATGGCGAACCGGTCCGTCATCCCGGCCAGATAGTCCACGACGCGCTCGGCCTCCGACGACCCCGCGACATTGTCTGGCAGCTCCTCCGGATGCCCGCAGTACCACTGGAACAGCCCGGTCAGCACACGCTCGATCTTCGCGTGCTCGGCCCGCGCCCGCGGCCCCAGGTACACCCGCTCGAACATGAACGAGCGCAGCGAGAGCATCGCCCGCCCGACCACCTCGCCCTGGACGATGTCCCCCGCCCGCTCGGCGTGCTCGACGAGGTCGTGCACCAGCGTGTCGATTCGCGCGGGGCCCGTCGCCCCGAGCACGGCGATCTCCTCCGCCGGCAGGTCCTGCGGGGCGAGCACGCCTGCCCGCAGCGCGTCGTCGATGTCGTGGTTGATGTAGGCGATCCGGTCCACCAGCCGGACGATCCGGCCCTCGAGCGTCGCCGGGTCGCCCGCGCCGCTGGAGTGGCGCAGGATGCCGTCGCGCACCGGCTCGGTGAGGTTGAGCGCCTCGAGCACGGACACCACCCGGAGCGAGTGCTCGTTGTGGCGGAACCCGCGCCCGAACCGCTCGCGCGAGCAGCGGTCGAGCACGTCCTCGCCGATGTGCCCGAACGGCGGATGCCCGACGTCGTGCCCGAGCCCGATCGCCTCCGTCAGGTCCTCATTGAGCCGCAGCGCCCGCGCGACCGTGCGCGAGATCCCCGTCACCTCGAGCGTGTGCGTGAGCCGCGTGCGGTAGTGGTCGCCCTCCGGCGCCACGAACACCTGCGTCTTGTGCTTGAGCCGCCGGAACGCCTTGGAGTGCACGATCCGGTCGCGATCGCGCTGGAAGGGTGTCCGCAACCCGCAGTCCGGCTCCTCGCGCGCGCGCCGCGCGGGATACGACTTCGTGGCCAGCGGCGAAAGCCACGCCGCCTCACGCGCGCGCTGCTCGGCGGCGAAGTCGTGCGATACGGCGGGCGGAGCGGTCACGCCCTCAATTCTGACCACAGCACCCGATCGACTCGGGCGCACTCCGCAGTTTCGGCACGAAGTTAAGGCTCTTTGTGCGCAATCACGGCCTGCGCCGCCGCAACTCGCGCGATCGGCACCCGGAACGGCGAGCAGGAGACGTAGTCCAGGCCGGCCATGTGGAAGAAGTCGATCGACTCCGGATCGCCGCCGTGCTCGCCGCAGATCCCGAGCTTGAGCCCCGGGTGCGCCTCCCGGCCGACCCACGAGGCGAGCCGCACGAGCCAGCCCACCCCCGGCTTGTCGATCGTCTCGAACGGGGAGCGGTCGATGATCCGTCGTTCCATGTACGCGGGCACGAACTTGCTCTCCACGTCGTCGCGGGAGAACCCCAGCGCCGTCTGGGTCAGGTCATTTGTGCCGAAACTGAAGAAGTCTGCAAATTCTGCGATGCGATTTGCCACAAAACACGCGCGGGGAAGCTCGATCATGGTCCCGACCGTGTAGTCCTCTCCGGCATGCAGCCCTTCCTCGTCGCCGATGCGGACCACGAGCTCGCGCATGATCTGGAGCTCCTGCTCGTAGTCGACGAGCGGGATCATGATCTCCGGATGGGGTGCCCGCCCACCCTCGTCCATCGCCTTCGCCGCGCGCAGGATCGCCCGGACCTGCATCTCGTAGATCTCCGGATAGAGGATCCCCAGCCGGCACCCGCGCGTGCCCAGCATCGGGTTCTCCTCGGCTATCTGCTCCGTGCGCGCGAGCAGGCGCTCGAGCTCGTCCAGGTCGTCCGTGCACTCGATCCGCGCGCGCTCCACCTGCGCCGCCAGGTCCGGCAGGTGCGGCAGGAACTCGTGCAGCGGCGGGTCCAGGAGCCGGATCGTCACCGGCAGCCCCTTCATCGCCTCGAACAGGCCCTCGAAGTCCTCCTGCTGCAGGGGCAGCAGATCCGCGAGCGCGTCCTTTCGCCGCTCCTTGTCGTCGGCCATGATCATCGCCCGCATCTTCGGCTGGCGGTCCTCGGCCATGAACATGTGCTCGGTCCGGCACAGGCCGATGCCCTGCGCGCCCAGCTCGCGGGCCTTGCGGGCGTCGGCCGGCGTGTCCGCGTTGGCGCGCACGCCCAGCCGCCGAATGTCGTCCGCCCAGCCGAGCACGGTCTCGAAGGACTTGA